>RXOA01000025.1 GCA_003979035.1 Candidatus Bipolaricaulota bacterium | reverse complement strand
GTCCACGGCGACCAGGGTTCCCGCTTCTTCATCCACGGATGACAAGACGCTGGCCAGGCTTCCCGGGTTGTTGTGATGGAAGCGCATCACCTCGCCGAGAGAGAGGCGACATCCATCCAGGATACTTGCGTGATCCTCCTTATCGCACAGGACGACATCCCGGCGTCCGATCAGAGAAGAGATGACGCCGAGATTGGTCTGATATCCGGTGCTGAACACAAGCGCCTTCTGCTTGCCGACAAAGGCGGCAAGCCGGCGCTCCAATTCACCGTGAAGAGCAAGCGTGCCGTTGAGGAAGCGTGAACCGGTGCAGCTTGGCCCGAATTCCTCGAGCGCCAGGCGTGCGGCCGCGCGGACCTCGGGATGCATCGTGAGCCCAAGGTAGTTGTTCGATCCGAGCATGACAAGCTCGCGACCTTCGGCAATGACGGTGGTTCCTTCACTTCTCTCCAGAGGAATGAAATACGGGTACAGCCCCATCTCCCTGGCTCGGCACGGGCTGGCTGGAAATCCCATCGCCTCGGCCACCTTAGGGTCGGCATGGAAACCGCGACATCTTTCGAACAGATCCAACGTATGCCCCTTCCCGTGATCACCGTCCCGCTATGGCTACAAGCGGGTGCTATCGGTTGATGATTGCACACCCATCAAGTCTTGTTCTCCCGTCCGCTTTCGTTTCCACCGATGCGGTAGTACATCATAAGGATTCGCTCGAACCACTTCGATGGAAGCACGCGCTTTAGTCCGGCAGCAATCCGCTCGGAGAAGGGCCCCACGACATACCTGACCCGCGGCGAGTTCGTGTCGAGAATCCTTCCCACCAATCGCGCAACCGGTTCGGGAGTTGCTCCGCCCAGTTCTTCGGCTTCCATGACGGAAAGCGTCTTCCGCATCTGAGCGGCGTACGTTTCGTTTGCCTTGGCCAAGGACGTGATCTGACGCCGTTCGGTGAACTCCGTGCGAAAATCGCCGGGTTCGATCAGCACAACCTTCACCCCAAATGGATGCACCTCCATCCGGAGGGCTTCACTCAGCCCTTCCAGCGCGTACTTCGAGGCGCTGTAGCCACCTTGAAAAGGGATCCCCATTCTTCCGGCGATTGAGGAGATGTTGATGATCGTGCCTGAATGCTGAAGCCGCATGCGCGGGAGAACCGCCCGACAACACCGTAGCGTCCCCACAAGGTTCGTGTCCAACAACGCGCGGAGATCCGCGTCGCTTGTGTCTTCGACCGCTCCGGCGCTTCCAAAGCCGGCACAATTGATGAGCGCATCAATGCGTCCCGTTTCGGAGAGCACATGGTCGACCGCGTCCTGAACGGCATGACAATCGGTCACATCGACCTGAAGAAACTGCAGGCGATGGGATGGGTCGAGATCCCGGCCGACCTCGGCTTGAATCGCCAACGGCTGGCGACGGGTGGTGCCATAGACGGTGTGTCCTCTGCGGGACAATTCAACAGCGCAGGCTCGGCCAATTCCCGATGAGGCTCCGGTCACCAAGACCACGCATTCAGAAGGCTTCCTCATTGTCTCTCCGTTTGGATTTCAGACCACGCCCAAAGGCAGTCCTCTCGATCGATCGGCCGCTTTTTCTTCGCCGTCGAACATCCAAGGATGCCGATCCCGGTCCTTGGATCGGCCAGACTATAGGTGAGGTGGTGCTGGTTGGTCAATCCCGCTTCGATTCGCCCCTTCCCGAAGAGTACGTGGTCGGGGCAGGAGCCCTCTTGGAATACAGTTGCACCGAACGCCGAAATCTTTCTGCCTGATAGTCTTCCTCCAATCGGCGGGCGCGGATCCGGGTGTCGATCGGGATTCATTCGCTGTCTTGTGGGGGGTAGCATGCAGCGCTATGATCGCGTCTCATGCCCACACACAACCCCTTCCCTTCCGGCCCATGGAAGCGAACGACGCTTCTGTTTCTCGGACACTTCCTCAACGACGGATTCGCAAGCTTCTACGCCCCGCTTCTTCCTCTTCTTATCGATCGTTTGGATCTATCGCTTGTGTTGGCCGGGCTGCTGGGCACAGTGCGCATCGTGGTGAATTCCCTAATGCAACCAGGCCTTGGGCATCTTGCCGATCGCGCTCAACGCCCCGTGCTCGTCGTTCTTGGCCCCGTGCTCACGGTCGCGGCGATGTGTTTCATCGGGCGTGCGGGAAGCTTCGAGCAACTCCTCCTGATCATGATTGTGGCGGGAATCGGCACGGCGTTTTTCCATCCCACCGCAGCAGCGCTGGTCGGTTCGGTCCATCATCGCAGCCGAGGATTGATGATGGCTCTCTTCTCGGCCGGAGGGACGCTTGGAGCGGCTGTTTCTCCATTGGTCATTGTCGCCTACGCCGAGAAGCTCGGTCTTGAGAGAACGCCTTGGCTGATCCTTCCGGGAATTCTTGTCCTGCTCGCCTTCGCCCTTCCGCTACGCAAGCACCTGCCTGCGGTCGACTTGAAGTCGACGGAACGGATTCGTTTTCGGCAGATTCCGAAACGTCTGGTCATCCTGTGGTTTGTCGTTGTCCTGCGTGCGATTGCCGCGACGTCGTTCTCCAATTTTCTTGCTGTTCTCGTGATTGAGCGCGGAGGATCCGCACTGCTGGGCGGAGCCGCGATCAGTCTGTTCCTCCTGCTTGGAGCTGCGGGGGGGCTTGCCGCCGGCAGCCTGTCCGATCGCATCGGGAGGAAAGCCATTCTCCTTGGGTCCCTTGCCCTGGCGACGCCCTGCCTGGTCGCGTTCTTGTATGGCCCATTGAATCTCCTTCTTCCCCTGATTGCCGTTTCCGGGCTGTTTGTGCTCTCATCCACCCCCGTGGGTGTCGTCGCCGCACAGGAATGTCTTCCAGGCAGAACCGGGCTTGTTTCCGGCTTGGTCATGGGGCTTGCGTGGGGAGTCGGCGGGTTGGCGCTGGTGCCGATCGGCTGGCTGGCCGATCGATTCGGCTTGATCTCCGTGATGACCATCGTGTCGTTGCTTCCGCTTGCGGCAGCGGCGCTGATGTTCTTGTATCACGAACCAAGAAGCGGCAATGACAATGCTGAAGAGCCGTCGGCATCCATCGGATTGGAGTCCGTCTCCGTACGATCAGGGACGAGTTGAAGCACTTCGAGCAGCGCTCTCTCGAACGCTTCGGGCTCGGCGATAAACGGCGTGTGGGCGGAGTTCTCGAAGTAGGTGATCGATGCGCCCCGAGGGGCATCAAGGTGTTGCGCGAATTCCTCCACCAGCTCCGGCGGGGTATTGTGATCCTTTCTGCCGCAGAAGAAGAAAACGGGCACCTCGATGCGGTGGCGTTCAGGTTCGGCCAACAGGTTCTCGGGATGCTGGGGATCCCACATCGGGCCACTTCCCCTGGTGCTACCATCAAGCCAGCGCCCATAGTCCGAGAACGTGTACTCCGGCGAGCCAAGCGCAATCCAAAGCAACGACGCGAAGCCGATATCTGTTCCACCACCGTACGATTCGATCGTTCGCGCATACGAAACGTACCGCCCATGTTCGTTGTAGGGAGGCTCTCCGATGTCGTCCAGCCGCTCCAGCGCCCGCCTTGATCCGTCTTCCTCAACTTGCTGCTGGAGCCAAGCGTATCCGAGCTCGTTCGCCCGGGTGAAATTCACCACCTGTCCCACAGCAATGTAGGCGGCGTAATCGTCGGGGAACCGTTCGGCGACGCGAATCCCGATCTGTGTTCCCCAGGAGTGACCCAACAAGTAGATGCGGTCGTGATCGAATCGCTGCTGGAGATACCGGGTGAGGTCATGCGCATCGGCCGTGAATTGCTCGATCGACATCGTGGACTCATCGAAACCACGTGGATTGGATTTCCCGGCCCCGCGTTGATCCCAGTGTACCACGACAAATGATGCCTCAAGCGAGCCATTGAAGTGTCTGGAGATCGGCATTTGCGCCGAACCGGGTCCGCCATGAAGCCAGAGCAGCACAGGGTTGCGATCATCCTGTCCCCGGATGAGAACCCACTGATCCATACCACCCAGTTCCAGCTTCTCAAGAGAGGACACTGCATGTTCGCCGGGGATCCGTGGGGTCCATCCCGAAAACGAGGCGGCATGAGCAAGGTACGCGATCAGCCCGACGACAACGGTCGTCAACATGAGGGCTCGAAAAGTTCGACGGGCGGGGTGAGTATTCACGATCCATGCACCTCCTCATCTTGCGTGCTGGTCCACGCGGAACAGAAAACGCGGCGCACAGAAGTCTGTACGCCGCGGTATCGCGTCTATTGAACGACAATCTCAGTCTCTAGCTTAGATCACCGTCACATCGAGTGCCTGGGGGCCTTTCTGACCCTGACCCAGTGTGAACTCGACCTTCTGGCCTTCTTCCAGCGACCTATAACCGTCGCCACGAATCGAGCTGAAATGGACAAACACGTCTTCACCTTGCTCGCGCTCGATGAAGCCGAAGCCTTTGCTATCGTTGAACCACTTGACGGTTCCCGTCTCGCGTTCGGACATACTACACGACCTCCTCTATGCTGGAAGCTTTAGCGAAGCAGAACGTTTCAGTGGACTACAGATAGTACTGGCCTCCAAGAAAGCACCTGCACAGCTACCAAACACGTCTGTAGTATACCGTTTTGGTGCCAATCGTCAAGAGTTCAAGCTCGATGAAAAGGGCCGTTCGCGCCTTCTGCGCTGTGCACGCAGGCATCTTTGGGGGGGAGTCGATAGAATCGGCTGAGGTAGTGGAAAACCACCACCTGTATTCACATATTTCCGAGATTAAGGAACGGAAACCAAAGGGGTCCATCCCATGGATGGCCTGGTGCTCCGTCGGTCTCTCCGGGATCATGGTGTCGTCGACCGGGTCCGGAGCCCAAGGAGCTCCTTGCCGCGCCTGAATCCGTGCTTCGCGTAGAGAGCAAGCGCTGCCCCGTTGGAGGCGGAGACGGTCAGCGCGACCTCATGGACGCCTCCATGGTCAAACGCCCATGCCAAGGCTCCCGAAACGAGCTGCGATCCGATGCCGCGCTTCCGCGCCTTCTCCGCGACGCCGACGAACTCGATGTACCCGGTGCCGACATCCGGCGATACGCGGACGACGATGTATCCGATGACGTCATCCTCCTCCGCGACGACGAAGACCTGAACGTTGTCTCCCATCCGATCCAGAATCTGTTGACCGGTGTAGTACGTCTTGGGGAAAAGCCTCTCTTGAAGAGCGACAAACGCGGCATATCGGGCGGGGTCGATCGATCGAACCCGATCGATCTCCTTGTCTGGTGCGGCAACATCGTGACGGTGAAGCGAAAGGCTGACGCTGTGCGAGAACGACACGAATCTATGCCGCTTACCGAACGCCTCGACTCGATGGTTCTCGATCCCGATACACAGTTCGTGTTCGCCGATATCGGACGGGATCACGTGCTTTGCCGCCGCATACAAGGCGTCGGCGACGCGATGCCAGGTTGCCGGGGGGCGATCGACAAACGGGCCGTGGAGCCACGCGCGTCCGATTTCCGCGTCGGTCTCGATTCCCAACGCTCCAACGATGGCCTGTTTCCTCTCGTCGTGGGCCACAAGGAAAGCTTCGTGTAGCGGTTCGGGGAATTCGGACAGGTCGTCGAGGATGGACGGGATGTCCGTGCCCAGGTATCCGATGTGGTGATCGATCCGCGTGTTCATGGCGACGAGAAAGTCCACGACATCCGTCCACTGGGAAGCTCGGCACGGCCGGATCGTTAGGTCGTTCATGCCTTCTCCTTATCTGGACGGATTCTAGCAGATGCCACGCGCGTGATCGGAGATATACTCTCTTCATTGGGAGGAACTCTCAAATCGAGGAGGACCGAATGCCCCTACTGTTCACCGAATACGCCATCGGATCGTTGGAGCTGCCCAACCGCCTGGTGCGATCCGCGACGGCGGAGTCGATGGCCGATGACGAGGGAGTCCCTCAGCGACGGCTCGCCAAACTCTACAGAACCCTTGCCGCTGGTGGCGTCGGGCTGATCATTACAGGGCACCTGTATGTGCATCCGTCAGGGAAAGCGCATCCCGGGATGACGGGAATCTACGACGATCGGCTGGTCCCCGAACTTCGCCGATTAACCGATGCCGTGCACGATGAGGGGGGGAGAATCGCGGCTCAGATCAATCATGCCGGCGCGCAATCGCGCATGGGATCAAGATCGATCCCAGCTCTTCTTGCTCCATCCGATGTTTCCGACGCGCCCCCGAAACGAGCCGCACGAGCGATGAAGCCCGAGGAAATCGAGCAAGCGATCGACTGGTTCGTGCAGGCGGCGGGGCGC
>RXOA01000024.1 GCA_003979035.1 Candidatus Bipolaricaulota bacterium | reverse complement strand
TCTTCGGCCCCGAACTGAAGTGCGCCGGCTACGACATGATCGCCATCCGCGGCATCGCTCCGACTCCGACCCTGCTTTGCATCGATCACCGCGGGCCGAGACTCGAACCGGCCGATGCGCTCTGGGGACGTGACACCGTAGATACGGAACGGATGATCCGCGACCGATTCAAGGACCAAGCGATGAAAGTCGCCACGATCGGACCTGCCGGAGAGAATCTGGTCCGATTCGCGGCGATCCAGGCGTCGCCGAATCGGAGCTTCGGGCGGTGCGGACTTGGCGCCGTTCTCGGCTCGAAGAGGCTCAAAGCGATTTGCGTCCGAGGAACCCGGCGCATTCCGCTCGCGGATTCAACGCGCTTCGGCGAAGTCGCTCGCTCGATGCACGCCCGCATACGCGCCAACCCTCTCTTCCCGACCGTCTCTCGCTACGGAACCGCAAGCCTGGTTCTTCTCGCCAACGAAATCGGCCGTTTCCCAACGCGCAATTTCCAGAACGGAGAGTTCGATGAAGCGGAGTCGATCAGTGCGGAGATCCTCCACGACCGCTACTGGGTGCGAGACGAGGGTTGTCATGCGTGCCCGATCCGCTGCGACAAGATCTACCGTATTGAGCAAGGTCCGAGAAGCGGTCTCGAGGTTTCGAGTCTGGAATACGAGACGCTTAATTCGTTTGGCTCCAACGTCGGTTGCGCCGACATCGAGGCGATTCTCGAAGCCAACGATCTCTGCGATCGTCTCGGAATGGACACGATCTCGGCCGGACGGGCCGTGTCCTTCGCGATGGAACTGCATCAGCATGGGAAGCTGCCGCCGTCCGTGTGCCGGGAGCTCGATCTTAGCTGGGGAAATACGGAGACCATCCTCAAGCTTGTCCGGATGATCGCCGCTCGGGATGGGTTCGGCGATCTCCTTGCCGAGGGGGTTCGCCACGCGGCCCACTCCCTGGGAGATGGTTGCTCCCAGTACGCCATGCACGTCAAGGGGATGGAGATCCCCGCGCAGGACGGCCGCGCACAGCAATCCATGGGGTTGGCTCACATCACGTCCAACCGTGGTGCCGATCATCTGAAGGCGTTTCCGACCATCGATGAGACCGGCCTTCCCGACGAGGTCGCGCGCCGCTATGGCCACCGCTATCTTCCCGAGATGGCGGACCCCCGTGCAACACGACACAAGCCGTTCCTCGTGAAGGACGGAGAGGACTTCGGCGCGGTGGTCGATTCCCTTGGTGTCTGCAAGTCCGGGGGCACGTTCGTGATGGCCGAGATCTACTGGCCCGACCTCACGAAAGGGCTCCAGCTGGCGACAGGATGGGACATCGATGAAGCCGAACTCCGTGAGATAGGCGAGCGGATCACCAACCAGATGCGCGCTTACAACGCACTTCACGGGATCTCTCGTTGCGATGACCGGTTGCCGCGGCGGTTTACCGAAGAACCGTCTCCTTCCCGGGGTGCTCGCGGCGAAGTCGCGCACGCCGAGGAGATGCTGGATGCGTACTACGCACTGCGAGGCTGGGATCCAGTGAACGGCTGGCCGACGCCCGAGACGCTGCAAAGACTGAACCTTGCCGATGTCGAGTCGACGCTCAATCGAAGTCGGCGCCCATCCGACAAACTCGATCGAGAAGGAGAGACCCCATGAAACCGCTCGTCCTTCTCGGCGGCTGGGTCGTTGCGTCAAGAAGCACTTCGGCCTCTTCGTCGGCGTTTTCGATCCATCCCGGGTGGGGCGTTGTCGTTCGCGACGGGCGGATCGCCCAGATTGCCCCCAACCAGATGTTGGCCAAGACGTTCCCCGGCGCTCGGTTCATGGATTGTCACGACCTCGCCCTGTGTCCGGGATTCGTAAACGCTCACATGCACGCCTACGGGTTGCTCGCCCATGGCATTCCTGCGGCTCCCCCGGAATCAGGGTTCGACTCGTTCCTGGATGCCTTCTGGTGGCCGAAAGTCGAGGATCTCCTTGATGAAGCGATGATCCTCGCCGCATGTGAGCTGGCTTGCTTGGTCATGATTCGGTCCGGGTTCACCGCCTTCTGCGACGTGTTGGAAGCCCCGTTTGCCCCGCCGGGCATCCTCTCACGTCAGGCAGCCGTCGTGGAACGAGCCGGCCTTCGAGCCGTTCTCTCGATTGAGGCGTCCGAGCGGGCCGGAACCGAACGCGGTGAAGCGCTCCTTGACGAGAACGAGCGGTTCATCCGAGACAGCGTGGGCAGTTCACAGATTCACGGGATGCAATGCATCCACACCAGCTTCACATGCTCCGAACACTTCGTGCGTCGGGCAAAGGCATCGGCTGCGCGCGCCAACGCTGATCTCCACCTACACCTCTCGGAAAGCGACTACGAACCGGCCGTCTGCCTCGCGCGCAACAGCCTTCGACCGGCGCATTGGTATGACCAGTTCGACTTCTGGGACGCGTCCGTGCTCGCATCCCAGCTTGTCGCCGTGAACGACGATGAATTGGGACTTCTCGCCAAGCGCGGAGTGCGAACGGCGCACATGCCGCTCAGCAACTGTGAGGTCGGCGGAGGCATTGCCCCGGTCCCCCGGATGATCGAGCACGGTCTGGCGCCCGGACTGGGGACGGACGGCTACATCAACGATCCGTTCGAAGTGATGCGCGGCGCTTTTCTGCTGCACAAGGCCGCGCAACGGGATGCCACGGCAATCCCGGCTGAAACAGCATGGAAGATGGCGACTTCATGGAGTGCCGCGGCCATCGGGATGCCCGAACTGGGTGCGCTGTACGTGGGCGCGCCGGCCGACCTGATCGGAGTCGTCGCGGAC
>RXOA01000023.1 GCA_003979035.1 Candidatus Bipolaricaulota bacterium | reverse complement strand
GAAGATGACGCTGATGGTTGCTGGCAGGCGCGTTCGAACACAGCTGCCCGTTCCCGCAGAACACAACGTGATCAATGCCTTGGCGGCCGCTGCGACGGCCTACGGACTAGGCATGGACGCCGAGATGATTGCTGGACGATTGGAGCGGTTCTCTCCCGTCGCCGGACGATTCGAGGCGTATCGGAGTCCGGCCGGAGCCCTCGTGGTCGTCGATTATGCACACACACCCGATGCGCTCGCGCGGGTTCTCCGGCACCTTCGCGGAACCGCTCCCGAATTGACGTCGAGACTGATCGCCGTCTTCGGCTGCAGCGGCGACGCCGATCGAGAGAAGCGTGAGCAGATGGGGTGGACCGCCGGGACTTTCGCCGATCTGGCGGTGGTGACGCTCGACAACCCGAAATTTGTCTCTCCGGAAGCGATTGCCTCCGATGTCGTCGCCGGCGTACGAGCGGCGGGTGGCCGCTATCGGGAGGTCGCAGATCGTCGACAGGCGGTCGCAGAGGCGTTGCTGATGGCCGGGAGCCGTGACGTTGTCCTTGTTGCCGGAAAAGGGCACGAGTCTCACCAGATTGTCGGTGACCGATTCGAACCGTACAGCGATCGATCCGAGCTGCTTGCAGCCGGCTGCGAGCGCATCGCAGGCGATCACGAGATGCCTGGCGAATCGGTGACGACAAGCGGTGTCTAGAGCGCGACACGTCTTCTCGAGAGCTCGCTCGCGTATTCCTTCACGAGAGATCCGCCAATTGGCGGATTTCCCCATTCCGGAACTCTGTGGTATGCTGTTCTTGTTCGACTATCAAGCCGCTTGGGGAAACCCAACGCGTAGGAGATCTATTGGGGCGTCCTAGGCACGTTGGAGTGCCTGGAAGGCGCCGGGTGGTTGTGGTGAAACGTAGCGACGGATTGCCGGTAGCGTAGGTCAATACCAAACGTACGTAGAGATGGAGCACGAAGCTGCCGCCACTTGTCGCCGCGGAGCGGACGTGGCGGGTTGCTGCCGGACCGCTGAAGGGAGGGCTCGGATGGAGAGTTCGCAGGGCAATCGAAACCGTGATTCCGAACTCGATTTTCGGCAAGCAGAGCGATGGTCGAAGGCAGGGCGTCCCTGGGAAGCCGACCGTGAGATCGAGCGAATCTTGAGCGCAGATCGTTCCCTCGAAGAAACACGTGACAAGCTGTATACCTACTTGGATTTTCTCGATCGAAGGCTGCGTCGATCCACGATGTCCGCCGATGAATTGGATCTTGCCAAGGCGCGTGAAGCAGTCGGCGTTTTTCGGAACCTGATCTCGCCGGCGAATGAGGTTCGCGCTGGATTTAGCACCCTTGAACTGATGCGCCAGATGACATCGGAGCGGGACGAAGAGGTGACCGACCCGATCGGAGAGGGGTTCACGGAGGAGATTCACCACTTGCTTCTTGCGATCCACGGCAAGACGGGAGTGGGCAAAGGATGGATGGGGAGGGAGTGGGCGCTGGATCCGATCGTCCGCAGCACGGCGCCTGTGTTTCGCGGAGAGAATGCGGGAAGGATGCGTTCGAGTTATCTCGACCTGATGGCGGCGGCAGCAAGACGCCGCATCGAGACATTTCCATGTGGACTGGACGAATCTCTCCGGCAGGAGCGGGATGCCAATCGCGACACGATCCTTGGGTACTTCGGAGGCCGGGAGTGTGATTGGCGGGATCCTGATTGGCAGCGGAAGCATATCCTCAGAGGCCGCGCCGGCCTTCGAGACATCGATGCATTGGTCCGTCTCTCTTCGGCGGAGAAAGCGGCCATCGCGGCTGCCGTCGATGATGGAATCCCGTGGGCGATCACGCCGTACTATTTATCCCTGTTCGACTTCCGAGATACGAGCAGACGACGTGATGGACAGGTGCGATCGCAGGTCATCCCCCCCCTTCACACCGTTGCGCGCATGATCGAGCATCGAAACGATCGAGGTGACGCGTTCGATTTCATGGGAGAGCATGATACATCCCCGGTAGATTGGGTGACGCGGCGCTATCCGATGGTCGCGATCCTCAAGCTGACCGAGGCCTGTCCGCAGATCTGCGTGTACTGCCAGAGAAATTGGGAGATCGAAGCCGATGCCGTCTGCGTTGCGCACAGCAACGATCAGATCGACCGGGCGTTGGGATGGTTTGCCCGTCATCCGGCGATCGCCGACGTGCTCGTGACCGGTGGAGATCCGCTTGCGGTCGACAAGGATCAGTTTCTGCGCGTTCTGGGCGGGCTTGCCGCCCTGTCACACATCTCGCACATTCGTATTGGTACGAGAGTTCCGGTCACGATGCCGATGCTGATCAACAAGGCGCTGGCGGGCCGGATCGGGGCGTATGTAGAGCCTGGACGAAGGGGAATCTCGGTGGTGACGCACATCGAGTCCGCACTTGAGGTGACCCCCGAACTGGCACAGGCGGTTCACCAGTTCCGGCAAGTCGGAGTTGCCGTCTACAACCAGATGGTTTACACGTTGGAAACCAGTCGACGGTTCCAGGCGGTGGCGGCGCGGATGGCCATGAAACAGGCTGGAGTCGACCCATACTACACCTTCTACACCAAAGGGAAGGAGGAACATCGCGACTACCTGGTCCCGATTGCGCGTGTGCTGCAAGAGCGCAAAGAAGAAGCCCGGCTGCTTCCGGGAGTGTTCCGAACCGACGAACCGGTGTTCAACGTCCCCAAGTTGGGAAAGAACCATCTTCGTGCCTCTCAAGACCGTGAACTGATCGCGATTCGGGCTGACGGTAGCCGTGTGTATCTCTTTCATCCGTGGGAGAAGGGAATCGCGCCGGTGAAACCGTGGCTGTATGTAGATCGCCCGATCCACGGGTACTTCGCGCGCCTCGAACGGCTCGGCGAAAACCCGGTCGAGTACGAGAGCATCTGGACCTATTACTAGTTCGATCAAGAGGCACCGAGACCGCAACCGGCCGGGCGATCCAAGAAGATGCCGGACTGCGCCGCGGCACAAGTTGATCGAGGCCACTTCGGCGAGCTACGCTAGGTCAACGCGAATCTGCCACGTGTGACAACGACGACGAGTCGGAGGAGGGGAGGGGAATGCGCGTGAACATGCGATCGGCCGGTCGAGTGTGGGGGGCTGCGATCATCGTCACCCTTGGAATAGGTGTCGGGCTGTCGGCCCAGACTGCCGAATGGACCGAGGCTCGAGCAGGGTATGGTTTCCGCATCAGTCCACAGACGTTTGCCACCGAAGCCGTGTTCCACGTAGCGCTTCGCTACGAACGGCCGGTCGTCTGTCCTGACATCGAAGTCTCGTGGTTGATTGTAGACGTCACCGGAGGCGGAGAAACGATCATCGACGATCTGTATTCTCACTATCCGAACAAGTACTGCCGCGCCCCGTCGATTGCATCGTTCGAGGTGCTGTCGCCGTTTTTCGCACCGGAACCGCGCAGGACGTACGAAGCGTGGATTAGCATCAACGATCTGAAGCACGGGCTTTCGTACGAAGCGGTCCTCGCCTACGCCGCTCCGGCAAGTCTTCCCAGCGCATTGCCGCTGAATGTGGCCGCGGAAAACGGCGGTTCGTCGTACCGGTTTGACCGGTGGACGGACGAGCAGCTGGAAGAGCTTCTTCTGTGGTCGAATCACCTCGAGGCAACGACGGTCCAGACAGCTTCGGATGTCGCGTTGGCGGACTTCTTCGACGAGTGGGTTCGCCCGGAATCGGTCTACCCCGCAGAAGTCTGGACGGTGGTGAAAGTTGCCGATGAGGTCGACTTCGCAGACCAGTTGTCGGGAGTGACGTTCTCGCCGAGCTACACGAGAATCCTGTTTTCGTTCTTTGTCCCCGACTCGCGGTCGATCAGTTCAGTCTTAGATGAGCTTCGCGCGTTCAGCCCGAATCTCGAGTTCATCGGAGAGGTTCGAACGCTATCCGATAGCTCCGAACTGGAAGAAGACGCCCCGCGGATCTTCTTTGTCGATACGGATGTCCCGCAAGTGGTTCATGATGCGCAAGAAGTGTTCAATACCCGAGAGAGCGATTGAACCCATGCAAGGAGCCTTCAACAACAAGCGCCGGTTGAATGCGTGCGGGGAGACTCGAGCAGCCTCGAGTCGTGCAAGGAGCCTTCAACAACGAGCGCCGGTTGAATGCGTGCGGGGAGACTCGAGCAGCCTCGAGTCGTGCAAGGAGCATTCAACAACGAGCGCGGTTGAATGCGTGCGGGGAG
>RXOA01000022.1 GCA_003979035.1 Candidatus Bipolaricaulota bacterium | reverse complement strand
CCGTCATTCGGGCTCAACTCGGCCTCCTTCGCAGCTTCTCGCGCGAATGGGAAATCATACTGCAGTCGCCTCCCGGGATGAATCGAGACACAGCTGCCGCTTCACAGCTTGCCCCACGATCCGCGCGCCCACCCGCCGATCCCTCCTCACACGGAACGCCCCGCAACCCGGCAGGCATTTCAAGGCACAACGGGAATCGCTGACCCACCTGCCCAACGTTGCAATCTCGGCCCAATCCGTAGTATATTTCAGATACGTGGGCAATTCGAAGAGACCCAGCTTGCGCTGACGATGGGTGGCGGAGCGCAGTGGGTGAATGGGAGGGGTAGGACTTGGAGAAGTCGGGGGGGCGTCACGTTCGGGCAACCGCCGGGAACAACAAGACCACACTGACAGATCAACTCTACCTTTCGCTTCGCGACGACATCCTCTCCTGGCGGCTCACGCCGAGTGACATCCTCGTCGAGAGCAAACTCGCCAAGCAGTACAACGTCAGCAAGACGCCTGTCCGCGAGGCGCTCGCGTTGCTGAGCCAGGAAGGATGGGTTGAAGTTCTGCCGCGGGTAGGCTACCGCGTAACGCCGATTCGCGTCTCGGATGTTGATGAGCTGTTCGAGATGCGCCTCATGGCGGAGAAAGAAGCGATCCGCCTTGTCGTACTCCGCGCCGACAACGCTCAACTCGAGACCCTTCTCGCCGAGAGCAGCCAGTCGAGAGGGATATGCGGTGACGATCTTGCCGAGCCGGAGTTGTTCATCCGCCACCATGATCCCCTTCATCTCAACCTGGCCAGACTCGCCGCCAACCGCCGCTTGGAACGGTTGATCCACCAGTTGTTGAGGGATTGGACAAGAATGTGCCTTAGCGACGCGGAAGTCCGGGAGAAAGCGTTTGTCGGCGAGAAGGACAACTGCCGGCAAATCTGCGAAGCGCTCATCCGTCGCGACGTGGACTCCGCCCACGCGCTGATCCACGCGCACATCATGTATTCCAAGAAGCTTATTCTGTCGGGGATGACACTCGGAAACGGCTAGCGACCTTCCATCGACGACCACGGGCACAGCGTGCCGGCAGCGGCCGGCGTTGCTTCCCCTTCCAACGCATGTCTCTCCGGCATTGGCTCATTCCGTGCGGAGCCGTTTTGCTTCAACCCAATCGATGGACTCGCCGGGAATCACCACGCCGTACACCTCCCGAGCGGCGGCCGGAGACACGTACTCATCCAGCACATCGCTCAGAACCCTCTCTGGATCCCGTGTCCTTGGGTTCCCGTACCCCCCGCCTCCTGCGGTTTGATTGCTTGCCCCATCACCCTGCCGAACAGCGGTCCTCGAGGTCCCCACTCGATGCTCCTTCCCTGTTCCCGGAAACAGAACCATCGCATTCGGCTCCGGCTCGGCTCCGCCCGCCAATGCCCAGGGCCGGGTCTTGCTCTTCTTCATCACCGAGATCAGCTCTCCACTCCCCGTGAATCGTAGATCCCTGCGCTGTCCGAGTCCGCCGCGATACTCTCCGGCACCGCCGCTGTCGGTGCGCAATTCCAGCCGTTCGATCAGCATCGACGTCTTCATTTCCACGACTTCCACCGGCGTATTGCGGACAAGGGCCTCGGGGAGATGATTGGTGGCGTTGCATCCGTCGTGCTCATGCGTCGCCCCCCAGCCAACAGGATCGTTGTTGCTCACTGCGTAAAGCTGCCTGGTCGCCTCGTGAATCCCGATCGCTATGAATCCGGGGACATCGCCACCCGATGACGCCGTCAGCCGCTCCGGCATGCCTGACGCAAGCGCTTTGTAGATCAACTCGAATCCGGGCGATCGCCGACCACAGCGTAAACGTCGGCGCCGGATAAACGGCGTGAAACAGGTTGCCGGGAGGCGCAATCACCTGAAGCAATCGCGAAAGCCCGCCGTTGCTCGGCGTGTGCGGGGTGGTCAGCGACTTGAGCACGACCTTGCTCATCGTCAGGGTGAGGCCATACGGAATATTGACCGGTCCGCGAACCGCCGCGGACGACTCGCTGAAATCCACCGTGAACCGCTCATCTTCAATCGACACCGACGCGACCGTTTCAATCGGGTCGTCCGAAATTCCGTCGTCATCGAGATAATCCACAGCGCGCCAACATCCATGCGGAAGCTCTTTGAGCGCCTGGCGAACCATCCGTTCCTCGTGATCCTGGATCCGCGCGCAGCAACTTCGGAATCCATCCAGACCGAACCGCTCCACAAGCTGGACAAGCCGTCGCTCTCCGGTTCTCGTCGCGGCAATCTGCGCATTGAGATCCCCAAGGACAAGATCCGGCATCCGCGAATTGAACCGAATCATCTCGAGGAGATCCTCGTTGAACACGCCCCGGCGGAGAATCTTCACGCCGGGGAAGATCAACTCCTCTTGATGCATGTCGGTCGAATCGAGCACGTAGCCCGCGTCCTTTGCCCCGAGGTCCATCCAGTGCGCGCGAATGCACGTGTAGGCAAACGGACGGTCGCTCTGCGGCCCGAAGATCGGTGCAAACAGCGTCACATCGTTGACGTGTGCCGAACTCCAATATGGGTAATTCAGCAGCAAGATGTCGCCTTGCTCCAGGTGGTCCGCCCCGACATGCTCGACGCCCTTGCGAATCGCGTAGTCGTTCGCTCCAAGGAAGAATGTCAAGCCCGGCGCCTCCGCAATCAAGTCGAGTTCTTCGTTGTAGATGGAGATCCCGAGATCGAGAACCTCGTATACCACCGGGTTGAAGGCGGTTCGGATCAGGGTCCGCCGCATCTCGAACGGCTCGGCGCCCCGACGTTCGACACCCCGACCGCGCGGCACGCGCGCCGATCCACTATACGCGCGCCACACGCCATCAGCTCAATGCCAGTGCGGAGGGCACCACATGACCCAGCCGACACACGATCTTTTCTTCTTGAGGCCGAGGCCGTCCGACTCATCTCGTCGTACGGGATTCCGTACCCCGACCATCGCTTCGCCTCATCGGCCGAAGAAGCAGCCATCGCCGCAGACTCGATTGGATACCCCGTTGTGCTCAAAGCGGTCGCCGCGGAGCTCATCCACAAGAGCGATGCCGGTGGCGTGATCATGAACCTGAACGACCCCGAGACCGTCCGGATCGCATTCGATCGAATGCAGGCCGAGATTGGCACGCAATTTCCCGACAGCACCGTCGCCGGCGCTATGATTTGTCGACAGAAATCCGAAGGCATCGACGTGATCGTCGGCGGGTTTCACGACATCGCGTTCGGTCCCACCGCGATGTTCGGCCTCGGCGGCATTTTCACCGACGTTCTCGATGACGTCGCATTCCGCATCGCTCCGATTGATGGCCGCGAAGCGCACCAACTTGTACGAGAAATCCGAAGCTGGCAGCTGCTTGATGGCGCTCGCGGACGACCGCCGTGCGAGATCGAAGGTCTCGTCACACTGATCATCGCCGTATCCCAGCTCATGATCGAGCATCCCGAGATTGAAAGCCTGGACCTGAATCCGGTTCGGGTCCTCCCTGACCGCCTTCTTGCCTTAGACGCCCGAGTGAAGCGACAGAATCCCTCCTAGCCGAACCTGGGCGTCTCGCCCCGGAAGAGAGCCGGCTGCTTCGTGCAGCCAGCCCCTCTCCACTCTGGCTGACTGCTCCGTGCAGCCAGCCCCTCTCCACTCCGGCCTGCTGCTTCGTGCAGCCAGCCCCTCTCCGCTCTGGCTGACTGCTCCGTGCAAGCTCGAGCTACCGATCCGCTCGATCAGAAGCCCGATCGCGTCGCGCACTTGCCTGGAGTCTCTCACGACGGAGCTACGCCGTCCGGAAAGAAGAGCTGATTACGATTTCAGGAGGATCCTGAAGCGCACGCTTCACGGCACAGAGTGATGCGGCGTTTGCACACGCCTGCGTGTAGCGTTCGGGAAAGTCTCTCGGAAAGACGATATCAATCTTCACCCGATCGAGCTTCTTTGTCTCTTCATCGCGCCGCGGCACCAGTGCGACCTCGATCCCATCCGTGTCGATCCCCCGTTTCTGGCAGAATGCAAGCACGTAGAAGCCCGTGCATGTCCCCAGGGACGCCAGAAAGAGCGAAAAAGGGCTCGGCGCAGATCCCTCGCCCCCATGTTCCACGGACTGATCCGTGAGGATGCTGAATCCGAGGTAGTCTGCCCGGACTCTCTTCCCGCCCGGGAATGAAATCTTCATCGTCATGAGCAGTATCCTTTCCAAGCACTTGCCGGCGAACCCTAACCGTTCACCGGCGAGACAGTCTAGCGGTCGTACCCGTGTCCATCCATCCGCAAACGAGGCCGTACGTTTGTCAGCGCGACCCCCAAAACCACGACAAGCCCGCCTCCGAGAGAAAGCCAAACGGGGATCTCCCCCAACCAGATCCATGCGATGAGGATGGCAAGCACTGGGTTCAGGTACAGGAAACTCGCCACGTTGGACACCCCGCTCCGGGAGATGGCGTAGACCCAGAGAACGTACGCAATCGCCCCCGGAAAGACCCCAAGATAGATCACCGCCCCGGTCGCCATCCACGGCGCTTGGGAGATTTCCTCCAGCAATCCGGGAGCGAACAGCACCAAGGGGAGCGTACCCGCCCAAATGGTGAACGTGGCGAATTGCACGGGCGTG
>RXOA01000021.1 GCA_003979035.1 Candidatus Bipolaricaulota bacterium | reverse complement strand
TCGATCCTTCCACCCATCGTCCGCTAGGCGCACTGGTCTTCCCACAGTCGGAACCTCCTGTGCGTCCGCGGGCGCGCACGCAAAGCCCTACATTGCGTTGCGTCGGCTTTTGGCGACGCACGGACGCGGCGAATCAGCGCCGTCCGGCGATCCATCGTGCCGCTCCCTCCTTCTCCCGGGTTGCCGGCTCTACGGAGGCATGCAGACGTGGACTCTGATGGATGTGGGGCGAGGTCCCGTCAACGCTGTCGGAAAACCCCGAAGGTTGTTGAACTCCAATTGCCAGTACTACACTGAAAAGCGGCTCCGGCGGAATGGATGTGCAGCAGGATTCGATCGGTGGAGGCCTTGCGTTTCGGTAGGCCCCCTGCCGGGGAGTGGATGGAAAAGGAGGCAAAGTGAAGACGCAAAGGAAACGAGCTTCGGGTCGGTTGAAGGCGTTGCCACTGGCCGCAGCCGCAGCCTTCTTCTTGGTTGCGGTGATCGCTGTCGGACAAGACGGCAATTCGTTTCGAATGGCGGTCCAGCCGATCGTTCACACCGATCCGGCCTTGATCTCCTCGGATGCCGAGGTTGCCGTAGCCAACGCCGTATACGACTACCTCGTGGACGTGGATGCCGGCAGTCGGATCGAGCCGAGGTTGGCCACGGATTGGGACATCAGCGCCGACGGGCTGATGTACACGTTCTACCTGGCGGACGGCGTCTTCTTCCATGATGGAACCCCACTTCACGCCGACGACGTTGTCTGGACGTTCGAGCGCTTGAGGGACCCGGTCATCGGATCGTCGACGGCCGACCTGTACGGGAATATTCTGAGTGTGGAGGCAACGGGCGATCGGATCGTGCAATTCGCCTTGATGGAGCCGAATCCGTTCTTCCTCTATGATCTGAGTGACAACCACGCTCTGATCGTCCAGGCGGAGACGACCGATTTCACGGCGTTCAACGGGACCGGCCCGTTCATGCTTGAGACCTATTACCCCGAGGATCGGTTGATCTTGCGCGCCAACCCTGACTACTTCGTCGAAGGCCTGCCGATGCTCGATCGAGTGGAGTTCATCTTCTTCCCCGATGAAGTCGCCGCTGTGGGGGCATTGCGCGGCGATCAGGTGGACCTTGCCTGGCGGATGTCGGCGCCGCTTTTCCTCTCGCTCTCGAATGAACCGGGGATCACCCTGATGGAGGTGCCAACCAATGGGTTCGATGTCGTGCGCCTCCGATCGGATCGGGCTCCGGGAGACGATCCGCGGGTGATGGAAGCGCTCAAGCTTGCCACGGATCGCGACGAGATCCTTGCGTTGGTCCAATTGGGACGTGGCGTTGCAGGTCGAGACACCCCGATCGGGCCGCTGTACGCCGAGTACTACGATGACTCGATTTCCGTACCGGAGCGAGACGTTGCTCGAGCACGCGACCTGCTTAGGCAGGCCGGATACGTGAACGGCATCCGTCTTGAGCTGCATACACCCGACACGGGGGGAAGACCGGATCTCGCCGTCGTCCTGAAAGAGCAGTGGGCGGATGCGGGGATCGATGTCGATGTGATTGTGGAGCCGGAAAGCGTCTACTACGGCGCCGACGGTTGGCTGGAAGTGGACCTGGGAATCACAGGGTGGGGCTCGCGCCCTTACCCTCAGTTCTATCTTGATCAGATGCTTGCCTGCGGCGCCCCGTGGAACGAATCGCACTTCTGCGACGCGGAATTCGACCGGCTGGCGTCCATTGCCGGTTCGACACGTGATGAAGAGGAACGGGTCAGCGCCTATGCGCAGATCCAGCAATTGATGAGCGAGCGAGGGCCGCTGATCATCCCCTATTTCTTCGCCGCATTGGCGGCGATCGATCAGCGATTCGACGGCTTCGAACTCAAGGCGTTCCCCGGCCGCAGCGATCTGCGGACGATCTTGAGCAACTAGGCGATTAGAGCGAGAGCCGTTGCGGGCCTCACGGCGGGCCCGCGACGGCCGAAAGGTCACTTTTGAGAATCCTGCGTCTCCCCGGTGGAATGCGGCGTTTCTTCAAGGGCTCGGCCATGTCGACGATCGGTGTCGCCGTGCTTCTCGTCTTTGTGTTGTTTGGCATCTTCGGTCCGATGATGGCCCCCTATTCTGCCACGGAGATGATCGCCGCCGACGCCCGTCAAGGACCATCCTGGCAGCACCTCTTTGGCACGGACCACCTCGGGCGGGACGTCTTTTCGCGGGTCCTGTACGGGACTCGGAGCATTCTCGGACTGACCGGCTCCGGTGCCGCCATCGCGGTCCTGCTCGGGGCGCTGATCGGGTTGTTCGCGGGGTATCGAGGCGGCTGGGCGGATGAGATGATCATGCGGCTGTCGGACAGCCTCCTGTCGATTCCTGCGCTCCTGCTTGCGCTGGTTCTTCTGGGAACGATCGGCCCATCATCGCGGGGGGTCTTGATTGTGATTGCCGTTGTTTACACACCCATTGTCACGCGGGTTGTACGCAGCGAAACCCTTGCGCTCAGACGGCGAGGATTTGTGGAGACGGCGCGAATTCAAGGCGAGCCGCTCTGGCGGATCCTGGTCGGCGAGATTCTGCCGTCCGTTCTTCCCGTGCTGTCTGTGGAAGCGGCATTGCGCTTCTCGTATGCGATCTTTCTTGTGGCGGCCCTCGGGTTTCTCGGGGTTGGTGTTCAGCCCCCGACCCCGGATTGGGGGCTGATGGTCAAGGAGGCGCGGATTTTCATCGGACTCACCCCCTGGGCACTCTTCTTCCCTGCCGGCGCGATTTCATTGCTCGTGATATCCGTGAACTTGGCCGCAGATGGCCTGAAGCGATCTCTCCAAGGGGAGGAGATGGCGATCGGCCGGCGAGCGAGACGGCTTGTGACGAAGACGCGCACGGCCGCGAGCGCGCGATGCGACCGTCCCGAAGAGAGGAGATCGCTTCTTCCTCTGGCTCACTTCGAGGAGCTGACGGTGTCGTATTTCCGCGACGGATTGTGGAGCGATGCCGTGCGCGATGTCTCCTTTGATGTGAACGCGGGGGAGACGTACGGACTTGTCGGGGAAAGCGGTTCGGGAAAGTCGACCTTGGCACTGGCGATTGTTGGCTATCTCGCGGAGAACGGAGCTGTGCGGGAGGGGTCGGTATGTGTCCGCGGCCGTTCGGTGAAACTTCACGCCCCCACGCGGCGAAGCCGGAACACGTCGATCGCGTTCGTGGCTCAGGATGCTCTCGCCTCGCTCAATCCAGCGATTCGGATCGGCCGTCAAATCGGCGAAGTCCTTCGTCGGCAAAGACATGCGACCCGGTCGGCGAGGGATGAGATTCACACCCTGCTCCGTCATGTGGAACTGCGCGATGCGGAGCGAATTGCGCGGCACTATCCGCACGAACTGAGCGGCGGGATGCTGCAACGCGTCGCTCTGGCGATGGCGCTGGCAATGGAGCCGGACTTGCTGATCCTTGACGAACCGACCACCGGGTTGGATGTGACGACACAGGCGGCGATCCTTGCTCTGTTGCGGGAAATTCGTGTCCGACGCCGGCATGCGACGCTGCACATCTCGCACGATCTCGATGTGATCTTCGCCGTGAGTGACCGAGTTGGCGTGTTGTACGCCGGTGAAATGGTGGAGGAGGCAGCGGCGGCGGCGCT
>RXOA01000020.1 GCA_003979035.1 Candidatus Bipolaricaulota bacterium | reverse complement strand
GACCTATGGTGTACCAGTTGTCCCGCCAGGGGCATCGCTGGGTAGCTAAGTCTGGTTTGGATAAGCGCTGAAGGCATCTAAGCACGAAGCCATCCTCAAGACGAGGTCTCCTTACAGGCCCCTTCGAGACGAGAAGGTTGATAGGCCACAGGTGTAAGCGCAGCAATGCGTTCAGCCGAGTGGTACTAATAGGCCAAAGCATGTGTGGCACACACCCTGTTCACTTGTCTGAACAAATGAGATTAGAGAGATTCCAGGTGGCAAATGGCGGAGGGGAAACGCCCGTTCCCATACCGAACACGGCAGCTAAGCCCTCCTGCGCCGATGGTACTAGCCTTGCGAGGGGCTGGGAGAGTAGGACGCCGCCTGGTTCTTCTTTTCTGCTTTGGGGGCGATGATGACGTCATCGGAACCTAATCGTGCGTCTCAATCCGGAATTCAAATCACACTCATCGGTCTTGTCATCAATGTCTTCCTTCTTGTGTCGAAGGTTATCGTGGGACTTGTGACCGGTTCGGTCGGGCTGGTCGCCGACGGGATTCATTCGGGCTCCGATATGGCCACCGACCTGACGGTGATCGGTGGGATTCGTCTTGGAGGTCGGCGAGCGGATTCGCGCCATCCGTACGGACATGGAAGGCTGGAAACGCTCTCTGGCGGAGTGGTTGCCGGAGTTCTGATCGCGGTTGGCTTGTACATCACATGGAACGCCAGTTCGGCATTGTATCGGAACATAGAAGCGTTTCCGGGAATCCCGGTGATCGCGGTGGCGCTTGTGTCGATCGTTCTCAAAGAGTGGATGTATCGGCGCACGGTGCGCGTGGCGCGGGCGGCCGCGAGTCCGGCACTCCACGCCAATGCCTGGCACCATCGATCGGACGCACTCTCTTCACTGGCCGTGTTGATCGGCGGGGCCGGCGCGCTCGCAGGATGGGGGCATGCCGATCAGGTGGCGGGGATCATCGTCGGCCTCATGGTGACGATGGCCGGCGGACAGACGCTGTTCACGGTATTCCATGAGCTGGTTGAGGGTGGATTGAGCGATGCCGAACTGCAGGACGTTCGGGCCGCGGTTCGCAGCGTTCCCGGTGTAAGCGACTGCCATGAACTGAGAAGCCGAACGGTGGGCCGCGAGAAGTTCGTCGATCTCCATTTGCTGGTTGACGAGACGCTGTCGCTGAAAGAAGCGCACCGCATCTCGATGGAAGTCGAGTCTGCCGTGCAAGCTGCATTTTCCGTCCCGATGAACCTCACAGTGCACGTCGAACCCGACACCGACGACCTTGCCGATCACCATCGGGAGTCACGGGGATAGAACCGTCCTTCTCGTTGGCGATTCACCAGGAGAAAGCGCCAACGCGGACATCCAGCAGCCGCTTCATGTGAGTGCCGCCGGCGGTCCGGAGCGCCTGGGAGCCCTGACGTAACGGATTTTCGATTGCGAATTGGGCGCGTTTCGAAGCAGCTAGAGATCGAGCGCGCCTTGCTCAAGCGATAGGAGCCGTTCTTTTAGCGGCAACCCGCCGCCGAAACCGACGAGGTGCCCATCGTGGCCGATGACGCGGTGACACGGGATCACGATCGGAACGGGGTTTGCGCCGACGGCCTGACCGACGGCGCGAACTGCGCGTGGCTTTGCGATTCGTTCGGCGATCTCACCGTATGAAACGGTGACTCCATATGGAATCGTGCGAAGCGCTTCCCAGACGTCCTTCTGGAACACGGTTCCGCAAAGGTCAAGCGACAGATCGAATGTTCTTCTGGCACCGATCAGATACTCGTGGACCTGGCTGAGTGCGGCTCGATTCGGAGCATCATCGGGGAGGATGCGCGCACCAAGCTTGTCGGCGAGCGCATCAAGCGGCTCGGCGGAAAGCGCCAGGAACCGCAAACCTTGCCCGGAGGAGATCACGCGAAATGTCCATCCCTCCCAGCCAATGGTGCTTCCATAAAGACGTTCAGGAAGACGGCGGACGCGTTTGGTCATGGAAGCTCCTGTGCTTGTTCCTGTCCGTTCTCCTCGGAGAAGTGGACAACCTGATACAGTTCGACCTTGGGAGGCGGCTGCTGGCGCCAGCGATCGGCGGCGGCGCCTTGCTTCAGGCACAACTCCGACAGGAAGTCTGCCGGCTCGGGAATCTGCTCCCATACCTGGGGCAGGAAGGTGGATGTCCCTCCGCCGATGGTCAGAATGACGCCGTCGACACCCGGGACCAGTTTCGACAAGAGGTCATCCGGAGATGCGTAGGGAAGCTCGTAGGGGAGGCCAAGAATACTGACTTCAATCAAGATCCGGTCCAATTCCTCGGGGCGAACAGGTGAGAATCGGGGATCATGCGATGCAGCCAGGAGCACATTGCGGGCCACGTTGGCGAGCACGGATTCATGCGGCTCGAATCGATCGAGAATGCAGCCGCGAAGCCGTCCGTCTTTGGTGAGGGTCACGAAACACGCCGCCTCCTGCCGAAGGGTCTCAGGATACGCTGTGTCATCGATTGCGGGGGGATCGCCCCCCTGTACATGAGCGGTCAACGCCTCACGCGCCACATCAAGCAGCATCTCCTGCTCTTGTTCGGTGAGTTGCAGCAACTCAGGGATGTTCGCGTTCACGGTCACGGGTGCCTCCCCAGCAACGCCCAGCAACAGCCATGCTGACAACAGCGCAAGCGCAACGAGCCATGAGAACCTCAACGCCGATTCCACGGTCCGAAGATACGGGACACAGAGGTTCAGGTCAACGGCTGTCCTCCATGCGCACCGGGGAATGTTTCCCTATACTGCAGCGATAGCGAGAGGAGGAGCATGAACAAGAGCGTTGCGGAGTTGTTCTGCGAGTGGGTGCGAATCGATAGCGAATCGGGGAACGAAGCGGAGTTCATCGGAGTTCTGAAGGAATTCCTTGAACAGGATCTGGGCGCGACATGCATGCTGGACGGCTATGGCAACTTGATCGCCAAGCTTCCCGCCAAGAATTCGGATGCGACCGACACGGTCGCGCTCGCGGCACACGCCGATACGGTGAAGCCGGGGACGGGCATCGAGCCGGTGATCGAAAACGGCGTGATCCGATCGGCCGGAGCAACCATTCTCGGTGCGGATGATAAGGCGGGCATTGCCGAGATTGTTGAGGCCGTTCGAACGGCGGACAGACATCCTCCGGTGGAGATCCTCATCACCCGCGAAGAAGAGATCGGCCTTTGCGGCGCGAAAAACCTCGATCTGTCGCTTGTCAACGCCAAACGGGCGTTCATTATTGACGCCGATGATCAGTCGGAGGTTGTGATCGGAGGCCCGACACACGTTAGCTTTGACATCACGGTGATCGGCAGAGCGTCGCACGCGGGAATGGAACCCGAGAAGGGGATCTCGGCGATCCGCGTCGCCGCGATGGCGATCGCTTCGATGCCCGAAGGACGGATCGATCATGAGACCACGGCCAACATCGGGACGATCCAGGGCGGACTCATCCGAAATGGCGTCCCCGATCGCGTCGAACTCAAGGCGGAGTGCCGCAGCCTGAACGACGAGAAGGCGTTGAAGCAAGCGAAGAAGATGCGTGACGCATTCACCGAAGCGGCGGCCAAGGCCGGGGCGCAGGTGGAGATCAAGGAAGAGATCGAGTACCGCGCGTCCACGCTGGATCCCGAATCCGAGATCGTCAAGCTCGCTGCCGCTGCCGTCCGTGACGCGGGACTCGAACCTGACATCAAAGTGCTCACCGGTGGGACCGATGCGTTGGTGCTGGCCAACCGTGGGCTGGAAGCCGTGGTCATCGGGTTTGGCGGATACAACGCACATGCGATCGAGGAGTATCTGCCCGTAGCCAGCTTGGACAAGGGAGCGGAGATCCTTCGCCACTTACTGCATCGCCTTGCCGATGGGAGTTGACGGGTGGTCGAACCTCCGATAGAATTTCGTCGCATTCCTCGGTAGCTCAATTGGCAGAGCGCTCGGCTGTTAACCGAATGGTTGGAGGTTCGAGTCCTCCCCGGGGAGCCAGATCGGACGCTTGCGGCTCTCGCCAGTGGGCCATTTTCGTTGCGACAAGCAAGGGACCCTATCTTGCTCCCTGGTCGTGTCACGTCTCCGTCGAACTCACGTCGATCGAAGCCCCTGAACCGTCGGTTGTGGCTCACGCTCGGTGGCCTCTTCCGGCGTGTTGCCGGAGGGGCTCGCTTGGAGGACATCTGATGTTCTAGCGTCGATGCCAGCTCGGGAAGAAGCCCACGCCGGCGGCTGTTCATACCACTCGATCTGAATGCGCGCCGTGACATCGCAGGTGAAGTGGGTCAGTGTGATCGTGTTGCCGCCGGCCCAGGCAATGTTGTCAGCGTACGAGCTGATATGACTGCAGCACTCCGCTCCGTCCACGATGTACTCGTAGAAACCGTTCCCGATCCGATCCAGTGGGATGTTGGATCCGCTGGCTGCCCACATGAGCACGTGGCCATCGTATGCATGTGAATCGGAGGCGCTGAACGATAGCACCTCATCCATGTTGTCGCTGAACGTGATGGTCATGCTGCCGCTAAACGGCCCCGTTCCGAGCGGATCCGACCAATTGCTCCATTGGGCATGGAAGGTGTTGCCGGTGAACGATCGCCCCGCGTAGGAGCTGAACGCATTCACCTCAAACGGATCGTCGTCCTGGTACGTATACCCAGGGGTACCTGTATCCGGGTCGGGATCGTTCGGATGAACAATTGTCAGGAAACCGTGGACGTCGACGCGAACGAAAGCGTAGCCGGCACTCGCCGTGTTGACGGTCAGTCGCTGGAAGTCGACGTACTTCCAACTCCCGCCGGTTTCCCCGAGGACGTAGATGCCAAGGTGGTTCTCTCCGGCAACAAGATCAATCGAGCCGTCGGTGGCGACCGTGAGCCTCTGGTCGTCGCGATAGACGAAGTAACCCAGCCTGTGCTGGGCCGGATCGTCGGCGCTAAGGCCGATCTTCAGCGTGTCTCCGCTGTAGGTCATCCCGTCGACAAGGGGGACTCCGCCGCCGGTGGAACCAAGAGCGGAGAGCTGGTATCCGGGGAAGGTCTGGTCGCCGATGGTGGCGAATTCGAACTCGCTCCATCGTGTGGCGATCTGTGCCCAGGGGATGACGGCCGTCTTGGCGAAGTAGCGGATCTCCGTGTACGTTGTGCTGTTTCCGGCCGCGATTTCCGCCGCGTTGGCCCCGGATTCGTACGCAGAGAACGCTCCGTTGGCATAGCGAATCTTCCTCCCCGAATGGCCGGGGTAGTTCGGATCCGCGACATAGAGCGTCCCCGTGTTGGCATCGGCCTTGTAAACGATCATCGCGTGCCCGCCGGTCGCGCTGTAGATCGCCACATACTGTGGCTCGCCGGTGACCAACATCGCATAAAGAAACGCGTTCCAATTGAATTCGTCGTCGGCGTCGCCAAGGATGAGGGTGATTTGCCGCAGCCAGTTGTCCCAGTCGATGTCCGCCTGGACGGTCGATGCAAGGCGGTAGCCGAGGCTGTCATCTTGCCACAGCTCGGGCGTCGCGGTGTCGCCGTTGTTATCGAACCGTCCGTATAGCGTCGAGGTGCCATTGAGTGTGTTCTCGTAGTAGTACCACATCGCCGTCAGCGATTGCCCGGCGCAGTGCCCTCTCGGTTCGATGTAGGAGCCGTTGTTGGGAAACTGCCAATCGTCGGTCATTGGGCGAAAACCGGTATCCATGATTCCGGTGAGCAGCGAATCGGCAATCTTCGAAATGAAAAAGTCGGAGAAGTGGGCCGTCGCCACGGTGATCGACGTCGGCGTCTCGGCGACAAGCGGCATTCCTTCGAGGTCCCCGTCTTCATCCACGAAGAACCCCATTGCGAAGTACCCGTCGGGGATTGTCACCGGGATTGTCACCGTTATGACCCCATCAGCGAAATTGCCGCCATTGTCGACGGAGATGAGCGGCGTGAGCGGATCGATGTCCGGATCGATCGAGCCGGTGATCGGCGTGTAGGAGATTTCGAACGATGTGGAGTTCGGGTAGGCACCGGCCGGAACGTCAATTGCCATCCCGTCGAGCGGTCCGCCGGGATCGCTGACGACGATCGTCCCTCCGGCGGTTCCGATTGTCGAGCTGGCAGCGGAAACCGGGTCACCGCTTGCCCAAGGGTGTCCGGTTCCGCCGGGATGGAGCAGCGTCTCGATCCACGTGCATCCGGCGAGGCCGATCACCAGCGCCAATCCAATGGCCCAAAGGCCGAGCTTCCAGATCGATCGTCCCATGTGTGCGCCTCCTCTTGTGAGCGCTGGGAAGTGGCCGATGTGCGCAAGCCATACGGATACGCCAACCGACTCCAAGGGTGTGACCGGCTTCCCAAGCTACTGTAGCCGATTGACCCGCGCAGAAGCGAGCACCGATCGGCGTACCGATCTCGGATCCCGGAGCGTCGCAGGGGAATCGATCGCGAGGCAGAGGTTCCGTCGTTTCTCGGTCGATGCGGGCCTCTACTTGAGCACGCCGGCAAGTTGCTGGTAATGCGCGAATGCCTCTTCCTCCTCAGAGGGGAGCAGTGCGTCGCGGGCGGCCTGGACGACGTAGTAGGTCGGGAGCGTGCTCCACCCCGATGCGTAGCCCAGCAGTGCCAGCGCACCGTTGGAGATTGCCGACAGGTATCGCGATCTTCTTCCTTGCTCGGACATCCTTGCCAGTTCGATCACGCAGGTTCTTTCGCGGTCCTCCCCTTGGATGGCGAGGATTTCCTCGAGGTTTCGTTCTGTCTTCGATGGGAGGACAAGCGAAAGCGCCCCTGGGACGCCGACGACAACGAACGTGGCCAATCCGAGCAGGGTTCCGAGTTCCGAGAACCCGTCCGCAGCGGCGATGAGGACTCCCATAACGGTTCCTCCAATCAGAGAAAGCGTTCCGGACCGAATGCGCTGGCTCTCCTTCTCTTCGAGCATGTTCTCGATGATCGGGGTACAGATGCACTCGCCACTGGAGGAAGGGTCCTTGGCGGGAGTGGTGATATCCGGGATTGGGATCGCGGGTTCCGCAACGGCAGTGTCATCGGTGATCGGTTGCGCCGTCTCACGCACAACGTGGTCGAACTGCGAGATCGGATATTCCTCGACCCCCGAGTCTGTGACGATACGGACCGTCTGCTCTCCGATCTGTGTATCCGACCCTTGAATCTCACGGCCATCCTTGAGGAACAACACATCTGCGGAGAGTGGCAACCAGATGAGTGCAATACAGAGAAAGACGGCCAGGCTTCTTGAGGCAGTTCTCACTTTCCTCCTCCTTACGTTCTTCGACCCTGGGAGATTGCCTGGGCGACGACTTCGTCGCTGACTTCTCCAACGGTCACCCACGCCAGGCAGGCCAACATTGTGACCCTCATCGTCCATGAACCCAGGCCCTTTCGCTCTTGCGCAGACTTCTCCCGGATTCCGCTTGAACTTGGGCCGGCCACGCGACGATGAATGGTTGTGGAACTGTGAACTCCCACCAACTTCCGTCGACACCTTCACACCCCTTGGCGCGGCATCTGTCTTCATTCATGAATGGGGCACGGAGCATCGACGTGAACTATACGAATGATAGGAAGTGAAGACAAGAGTTCTGCAGTGCCTCCCGCTTCACGGGGGCAAACCATCCATGCGCTGCCGGCTGGCAAGGATCTTGTTTTCGCCTGACCTTCACCCCGCAGGCCGGTCCGGACAATGGATCAACTGCGGCTCGGCGGGCAGAGCATGAGAGGTGTCTGGCAGCGTCAGCCTTTGATGATGTCGCAAGCCACCCGCGGTTCGAGCACGCGGCACCGCGGAAGGCGCTGCGCGGCCCACTCGTCTTCGTCTGACTACGATTCGTAGTCGAGAATCCAGACTTCCGGCAACTCGGGCAACGCTTCGGGATTCAGAACGATCTGCGTGCCGCCGATCTCCCGGACCGGGTAGAGCTGCTCCGCCAGATCTGTGAAGTCAGAGAGCGGGGCCATGGCAGACCAGGGCGTGATTCCGTCGACGCGGTAGTGCATCGGGAAGATCACCTTCACCGACGGTAGCTGGGCGATCACGGTCATGGCCTCGGCGGCATCGATTGTGTAGGCACCCCCCACCGGGATAAACACCACGTCGACATCGGCCAACGCCGAAGCTTGTGTGGCAGAGAGCACCCTGCCGAGGTCGCCGAGGTGCGCGAATCGAACTCCGCCGATCTCGAAGCTGAACATGCAGACCCAACCACTCCCACCGCCTTCAGCCGTCACGTGGTTCCCTTCGATCGCATGGGCGGAGAACTCGGGCGTGATGATCCATGACGCCGGCGGGAGCTTCTGCCGACAGCGACCGTCCTCATCCAGCAGAAACACCGTGATCGGATCGCCGGTGACGCGATCGGTTTCTCCATAGCAGTACGGGCAGTGATCGATGTGACCGTGGGTCATGAGGACGATATCGGCTGCTTGGGGAAGCGCAGGATACGGAACGTACGTCGCGTACGGATCGAGCATGACCGCCGGCCCATCTGCCGTCCATAGCGTGAAGCAGGAGTGCCCGAGGAAGCTCACCGTGACATCCTCTGCGCCGGCCGCGAATCCAACCAGAAGAAGCAATAACAACAAAAGGGTTGCGCGCATCTACATCACCTCGGTGGCATTGGATCACAAACGGCGCTCGTCGGCAAACGGGCGAGCGTCCCGGAGCTGACCGCGCCTTAAGGGTGTCACAGGATCAGGTTGTGGACTGGCTTGGTCGCGAGCCGAGACGGCTCATGCATCAAGTCAACGGGAGCCATGCTTCCGGTGCCCGTGTCTCCCCGGCAGCTCCCGCGTAGATGGATTCATCTTCGATGCCGGCCTTGCCCTAGGATGGTGGGGATGATTGGCATGAACCCGATGCGCGGCGGATCGTTGCGTACTGCTATGCCTTGCGCTCTCTGCGGCGAGGCGCGCCGCTTTCTCGCCGACTCCAACGTCCGAGGCGAATGGCGACTCCACGGATCCTGACGAGCAGCGATGGGGGGGGGCAGTGGAAGCAGGGGCGCGAGCTGGACGGAAATGGGATGTTCACGCAGACGGGAGTTGATCCATCCGGATTGAAAGCTGTGGAACGATCCATGCAATCGCGCGGCTTCCTTTGCTGGAAGGGATGCCGATGCAACCCCGCGCGAAAGGAGGTGAGCAACGTGGCGACGTATGTTCTTCTCAGCAGAGTCACGGATTCTGGGGCGGCGACGGTCAAGAAGCATCCGGAACGCATCAAGGAGGTCAACCATGAAATCGAAGCGTTCGGAGCGCGGGTGATCCACCAGGATGCCACCGTCGGCGCGTACGATTTCGTGACCATCGTGGAGGCGCCTGATCTGGCATCGATTCTGCGCGTCTCTGTGGAACGCGGGTCGCGTGGCAGTGTCAAGATCCAGACACTGCCTGCCGTGCCCATCGATGACTTCATCGAGAGCCTGAGCGATTGGTGCGTTGAGGCGAGCTTCATCCGACAGATGTCGTGAGTCTCCGGTCGTGAAGATCCTTGCGATGAGGGGCAGGCTCATGAAGCCGCTGTTGCCGTGGGAACCGGTAGGTGCTCGAGCTTGCTCCGATTGCCGAACGGGCTGTGGCCGGCTGGCGCTAGCGCCTGCGGGACCTCAGATTGGCGACACCGGCACCGGTGGCAACGAGGGCGCCGACCAAGACAATGGCGATACCTAAACCTGAGAACTCAATAGGGCTCACTTGCCAAGCTTCGGCGGCACGGGTGATATCGATTGCCGTGAGAACGATGAGCACCAGTGACCCGCAAGCAGCCAGCAGCAGCAAGGGTCGCAACCATCCCTTTCGTGAGATGAGCGAGTAAATCGCCAAGCCGGCGATGAGAAGGCCGACGAAGAGGGTGATGATGCCCTCTCTTTGATCCGTGCCGATGGACATGGCTCCCCCGAAGCGGTACCAGGGCATGAAACACCCGGCGGCAACGGCCAATCCGCCAAGGAGGGCGAGAGTCTGAGCCCCTACTCGAGTTCTGGGTTGTGCAGTATGTGTGACGTACGTTGAGCGTTGTGGCTTCGCTTCCGTGACTGTTGGAGATCGAGGCGTGACGTGGTCAATCCTTGCACCGCACTTCGGGCAGAACCTCGACCCTGCTGGGGCTTCTCCACCACATTCCGGACACTTCATGAAACCATCGTAGGGCCGAATTCCAAGTTCGTCAACACCTGAAGGCATTGCGTCGCGCAATCCTGACCCAAGAAACGTATCGGCTGTGGGGACGGCGATTTCGTAGGTCCGAGTGATCCGTTGCCCGTGGGTATGGTCGAGACCTCTTATCCGAGGGGCTTCCCGCTTGTGCGACACGGACCGCACCGAGCGCGACGCAGGCTGCACAGCGATTTCGGGATCCCGGAACCAAAGGTTCGGGCACGGCGACGTCGCGTGCCGCCGGGCCCGAACTCACTTCAGACCGCTAGATCTCCCACACCGAAGACGACGAATCCATCTCGCGTCTAGGGGCCCGCAAACTCCGGAAGGAAGATCAGCAGGTCGTACGAGAACGTTTCGGTATCATTGTAGCCTTCGACCGCCACGGAGTACGTCCCTGCCTCGAGAACGTCATCGATCCGGCTCCATAGACCGCTGCCGCCGTCGTCATCGCACGTGATCAGGTTCTCGCTCGAATCGTACAGGCACAGATACGAATCGGCCCCGTCCTGTCCGGTGACCTCCACCACAACGCGCGTCGCAGATGGCACGGCAAACGTGTAGAAATCGACATCATTCTGTGTGATCTCCCCGCCGGCGATCGCCGGAAGGGTCTCGACTGCGGTTGAGGTCAGTGGGTTGTTGTTGGCTTCAATCTCCGAAATGCTCGCGAACTGCTCTAGATGTGCGGTCAACGAGTACCGGAAGGAATCTTCCGTTCCGTAGCCTTCGACGGTCACGAAATATCGGCCCGCATCAACCGGCTTCAAGATGCGGCTCCACATACCGGAACCTCCGTCATCATCGCATCCCAGACTGATGTCGGACGCATCGCGCAGGCAGATGTAACTGTCGGCGCCGACAGGGCCACTCGTTTCGACAATCAGCACTCCGGCGGCGTTCACAGTGATTTCGAAGAAGTCGATGTCCCCACCCGAGAGGAGATCATCCGCTTCAAGGAGGCCTCCGAGGTCCAAGGAGCCTAATTCGCAGGCATCAACGGCCGTGTTGTTCGGCTCGCACTCCTCGACGACCATCTGGACCGCACTGAACCGATAGGCCCCGATCGTCTCGTTGTCGCCGTAGTCATGGATCCGAGCGATGTACTTCCCGGGATCGAGCTCCGAAAAGATCATGCTCCATCCATGGGCTCCGCTGTCATCGTCGCGGGCCACGGGAACATATCGTTCTAGCTCGCCATCGAACCGGTACAGGACAAGCAAGGTATCGCCCGATGTTCCGTCGGTGCGCAGCTGCACCACCCCTTCACTCCCCTCTGCGACTTCGAAGGCGAAGAAATCGGCATCCCCCACGGGTTCAATGGACGCATACATCCTGACGATCTCCGAACCGATCACGCCGATCTCATTGGGAATGCAGACTCCGTCGTTTGGCTCATGCTCCAGTGCACTGCTGATGACGAGTTCATAGGATAGGAGCCTCAACTCACTGCTGGCGATCCGCAGCAGATAGCTCCCCGTGGCAAGCGTGACTTGAAGTTCGTTCTCCGAAGCTTCGATCGGAGCAACATCCGCCGAGTACAGAACTACCTGAAGATCGGAGGTGTCCTCCGTCGAGGTCGACAGGATCAGCTCGGCGGCGGACGCCGTGATCTCGAACCGATACCAATCGCTGTCGCCGGCGTACCCCATGGCCCCGCTAACCGTGACCGTCGCTGCGAGTTCACCAAACGTGCCGATCGACATCGCTTGGACGGGCGATTCGTTGGGCTCCTGCTCTGTGACCTGTCCAAACGCTGCAAGACCGAACAGCACCATCCCTGTCAGCAAAACGATCCCTGCGATTTTCATGCGACGAGCCTCCTTCCCCGGAGCAATCCCCGGGGGAATTGTGCGCTTACTGCGGGGTTGGCGTGACAGCCTGGTTCCGGCTGAGCCCCCCTGTTTCGATTCTTCGATAGCAACGGCCTTCCTTCTATCCGCACAACCCGGCAACACACGCTCGGGCCGGGCTGAGGCATCGGGCAGCTCGGATCACTCTCGTGCATCAAGAGCCAGTTCGGCATCGACTTGAGTGGCGATCACGACGGGTTGATCGAGCAGCTTCGCCGTGATTACTCCGATGAGCTGTCCGTTCTCCGCAAGGACAGGAGATCCACTGAACCCGGGCGTAATCGGCGTCTTAACGCTGATCCACAAGCGGGACCTGTCGTCGTACGGCGACTCAATCACACGACCAGGGACGACTTCCAGCGTTCCCCGGCGGTAGCCGACAATCCAGACCCGCATCCGAGCCGGCGTGAGGAGATCTTCGGAGCCGGAGGCCACATCGACCCCCTCTGACATGGAACGGTCGAGATCGATCCAGGCCAAGTCGAGCATCTCGTCGATGCGAGGATTGGGCTCAACCGCTGGCGACAGCTGCTCAGTGCGCCCCTCGACATAGAGATCAAACTCCGAGAGCCAATCCGAGTGGAAGGAAGCATCATCGTCACACCAGAACAGGTGGGCCACGGTCAAGATCTGGCCGTTCTCAAGAAGCGTTGCCGTACACCCGAACGAAGCCGGATCTCCGGACTGAGAACACAGCCCGAATATGTCCAACCACAGCACATAGCCAGCATCGGCTGCTGCCTGAACCGGCGGAGGAGTCCCGGCTGCGCCATAGGAGATCGCAGCCGCCAGCAGCAGAAGCAGCACGGTACACCGCGCCGAGCGAAGCCTATTGATTCTCATCACCTCCGGCTAGGAAGAACGACACAAGAGAGAGTCGACGAGCGGTGTCGAGCCAGTGGAGCGAACTCAGCGCTCCCGTCTGCAAGCCGGGCAGGATGATGGGCAGATCCATCGCCAGCTGCTGAACAAGCGGAAGATAGAGCAGACGATCGTTCCGAGCGCGAAATTCGAACACATCGGTTGTTGCGCGAAACAGAGTGTCATCGCCTCTCACTGCAAGGAGGATCACACGCTGCGCGTCAAGGAGATCGACTGCATCGTCTGCGGCCATCTGCTCGCCGCAGATGTCGAGGACCAAGGGCCGATTAGCGCTAGTGTCCTGTGCGGGGGCGAGCAGGATGGCGATGTCTGTTTGATCTCCTTCGTAGGCTTCGAGATCGGCCTGAGTATCGTAGTGGATCAGGTCAATGTGGCTTAGGCCGACAGACGCAGCCCCCTCGAGCTGTTCTCGAAGACCAGACAGCAGCCCCGCTCCTCGCGGAACGCAATCGGTGCTCGGCACGAAAACAGCAACCTTCCGCCAAGCGGCATAGATGAGCGCATGGGCTTGCTGGATTCGAGACACCAGAGGGACGTCCAAGACCACGCCGCTCGACCCGCCGCCGCAGCACGCTCCGGTTTCGGGATTGCAGGCGCAGTAGGCCTTCTGGCGAAAGTGCTCGTCAAGCATACGATTCGAAGCATCTACTGGGATTCCTTCATCGAACGACACATAGAGGATGTCGACCAACTTGGATTCGTCATCCTGGGACCTCACGGCCCGCTGCGACCCCTCTTCGTACAACGAGGAGTAGACCAGCTCATTCCACTCCGATGCCGACTGGGCCGTCGACGGGAACACCTCCCAAGGAGTGCAGATCAGTCCGCTTGTCTCGGATGTGTACCAGATGAAAAGCTCACAGACATCGTCCGAGAGGATGAGTTCGTGTCGGATCGCCTCCGCAAGGAGTGCGGACCCGGAAACGTCTCCTCCCACTGTCGCGCTGGCGATGATGCCAACCAAGGCAGTGCATACCACCACAGAGTGCACGAAGCGCATGCCATCCTCCTTTATGCCGGAAGAATACACAAACAACTGAACTGAGACAAGGACTGCAGTTTATTAACGTTCTTTGCTAGCATGACAAACTCCGAGAGGCTGCTGGGTCATCGGAAGGGATCGACTGCGATCAAGACGGCGCGTCTTGGCAACGGATGCTCAACTCGTGGTTGCGGCAAAGCGTCGGCCTTCCCGAATCGGTCACGAGCTCAGTGGATGGCGGAGAGGGAACCTCTGCTCATCCGGCGTGCCTCCGGTCGACGCAACGGTCGACGGCCTGCATGTCTACACAGCGGGGGTCCCGCCCGGCTGTGGATCGAGCGACATGTTCGAGATTACTTGCCGGCCGCGCGGGCGAGCCCGAACTCAGGTTCGTGTCATGCATTGTGCATGGCGGGCAAGGGGGCGCCTGCGGGGAAGCCGACAGGCTTGCATGCAAACGATCGAGCGGCAGCTCCATCCCGACGCTCAGGGTCCATGGGGCGGAGATCCTGGCTGAAGGCAATCCCGCTGTGGCGTCCGGTCATGCCGATCCTCACCCCCCCCTTTGCGGCGAGGATCCTCGCATCCTTGGGTTTCTCGGCCCCAACGATGCGACTACGCCCGCAGAAGACGGACTGGCGACGCAAGAGGCGATCGCTCCGGCTTTTGTCGATGGCGTACCGGTCAGGCGAAGCTTCGCTGTCTCTTCTGCCGGGCGAACAGGGAAGCCGGCTTGAGATCGCAGCCGGCAGAATCCCGAAGGCGGTCGGCGCTCGGACAGTCAGTCTTTCCCTGTGGGGAGACTGCATCTGACGCTGTGTGTTCGTGCACGCCGTAGGAGCTGATCCGGACTTCCGACTTGAAGATCGGCTGCTCGGGATCGGGATCCTGCGGATTCCGTGCTGCGTCGACGCGGGATCGTGCCCGGCGTATCCCGATCGCGCGCGGACACGCGGTGAATTCTCAGGCGGGATGGCTCACCCTCTGCAAGGGATCCAATGCCCTGAATCGAGCGACTTCGTGGCGAGACGGCGCAGCTGTATCCTTTGAACGGGAGGGAGTGGCCGTGCGTGAACGGAAACTCGTCTTGCTTGAACACTTGTCGGCATGCTATCTTGCGGGACATGGTGTGCAGCTTTCGGAAAGGCCGAGCTTGGCCGGCTTTGCGCCGGAGAAGCAAGGCATTCTTGGGATGGATCACTGGGCAACATGAGGGAGGATCAGAATGCGCAAGCTCTATGCTGCCGGCACAGCCGTGCTTCTTCTTACGCTCCTTCTTTCGATGGTCGTTGGCGCGACGGATGCCGAGATGTACTTCTCCTCAGACAAGAACGGGCAGAACCGCGTGACGGATATCCAGGAAGGCGATGAAATCTGGATCTGCATCTACGATCCCGACGAGAACATCGATTGCGACGTGCGGGACAAGATCTGGACCGACATCAAGATCATGGATCCGAAGACGGGCGCGTACATCGTTTGGAAGAGCTACCTCAACGAGTTTGGCGCGCCGGATGAGTTTGGGTGTCCATGCTTGTACGAGAACGCCGCCTATGTTCCCTACAAAGGGCACTGGCCGGGGAACTCCGCCGGGTGGTTCGGCGAAGACTACCTGGAGGAAACAGGAGCTGACACCGGGTTGTTCACCTCCAAGAGATCCTTCCGCATCGGAACACGCGAGGCATACGGCGACCCCATGTACAACACGCATGTCGTTGATGTGGCCACGATCGACGGTGTAGTCGATGAATTCCAGTGGGGACACTATATGTACTGGGATTGGATGGCAAACCTGATCGAGCCGCTCGGCAACCTGTTTGGCGACAACCGTGGTTGGTTTTTCCCCATCGGCATGTTCCCCTGGCCCGGCTTCAATGTGGGCTTCATGGGGCTCGATCACCTATATCCGAACGGATACCCATTCCCGCCCAGCGAGTGGGCGGTGAATTGGGTAAGCGCCGAGCCGGAAATCGATCTCTACCTCATCGGGCGGTTCGAGAACATGGACACGTTGGTGGGGATGTACCAGGATCAGAACGATGAGGGCGACGTCGCCATTGCGATGATGAAGATCATCGATATCGAGGCAACGATCTCATGGGATCAGGAGATCTATAAGGACGCCAACGCGTCGGCGACGGTCACCGTCTTTGATTCGGACGAGAACCTCGATTGCAGCCGCGTGGAATGGGTTCCTGTGTTCATTCTGATCAACCCGGGTTCGTGGTATCTTCAGACCGGCGGCGAGGTGGTTCCATCATCGTTTTGCGCGCTCAAGCGCACTGGCGGTGTGTGGCCGGATGATCTGCCTTCTGGCCAGATCGCCGAGGTCCGTCAGGCGCCGATTTTCTGGTTCAACATCTACAACGCGGCGAATCCGATCGGGGATTCCCGCTACTACACGCAATACGACATCGGCCTGTTCGACACGATCGATCCGGCTGGGATCACCGCCGTGTCGTTCTACGCGCAGGAGACGGGGGCAAACACCGGCGTGTTCCAACTGAATCTGAACTCGATCCTCAATGATCTCGGGTTCAACTCGTTGCGGGTCCGCGATGTGCTTACCGCCTACTACCTGGATCCCAACGACTTCGACGATTTCAAGTTGGCCACGGCGTACATCGAAGCCTGGAACCACTCGATCACCAGCTTCACCGATGCGGACCGCAACGATCAAGATGAATACTGGTTAGGACGTGATCCGATCTACATCCAGGTGATCGATGCCAACGCCAACGTCGATCCATGCTGTCCCGAGCAGGTCATCGTTCACCTCTGCGATCCACACGGTGAGGACGACGCCGAATGGCTCGTTCTCGATGAAACCTCCTCCAACAGTCCTGTTTTCGTGACCTTTGCCGGTGTGCAGCTCCGCCCGGTCTGGGACGCACTGGGGATCGGCGTTGCCGGCGCACTCGGCGGGTTTCAACTGATGCTCGATAATTGGCGGATCGAGGCGTTCAACGAAGATGACATCTACGTTCGTTATAACGATGTGGTCTACACCGACAGTTTTCTCCGCCGCCCGATCGACAGGGCCGCGAATGGACAGGATCTCTCGGGAATCGGGGACCTGAGCATCTTCACGAGCTTCCCGCCCGACATCGCACAGATCCGAGTGGCCAACGACGTTTCGTTCGACGTGATGTCCATCGGCGACACGCAGGTGGTCGACGGCGAGACGGTCAACATGTTCTTCCTGGATCGCCAGGGCAGCCGCGTCAGCGGATACGTCAACAGCGACTGTGTGTTCGTCGAGGTGCTCGATCCCGACCAGGACGAAGATCAGGCCCGCCGTGAGCGGATCGACGGCTACTGGGACGGCGGTCAGAGCATTCCGTTCGGTCCGAAGCCGCTCGATCCGTTTACCTGCACGCCGGAACGGGAGTTCTTCCATCCCGTGAATCGCTTGCTCGGCGACACCAACATCTTCAACGACTCGCCGAATCCGTATCCCTTCGTCTGCGATGGAGAGCCGAAAATCTACGTTCTCAACCCGCGCAGCGGACGTTGGGCGGCGATCGATCTGATGGAGACGGACATCGACAGCGGGGTGTTCCGCAGCGCGATCTGCGTTGATCTGGTCAACGCGTACGGGTGTGTTCCGACGTTGGGCGTGCTGCCTGGCGACACGATCGTCGCGGTGTATCAGGATCCCTCCAACCACTCCGATTCGGCTTGGATTTCGATCAAGGTCGGCATCGGCGGCGGCGGAACGCCTCCGTCTCAGGCTTCCTCGGCGATGTTCGTCGACGAGACCGGTGCGGAAGTGGCGAGCTACACGGACGCCGACGCGGTGTACGTGAAAGTCGTGGATCCTTCCCACGCCGGTGCTACGGTGCTGCTGAATGTCGTTGAAATCGCTGGGGACACCTACGATGTCGAGCCGCTTGCCGGCGCGACGAGCGATACGTTCATCACCGAAGGATTGGCGCTCGAGTTGGT
>RXOA01000019.1 GCA_003979035.1 Candidatus Bipolaricaulota bacterium | reverse complement strand
GGTACCGGTGGCTGGGAGACCGTGGCGTTTGACGTGTACGGCGCTGTCGGCGCGTTCGCGATTGATTCCGACATCGTGTTCAGCCCGTCCACAGCTGCTTTCACGTCCTGGATGAGCACCGTCGATCTCGCGATCGCCGGCGTCGACCTGACGTTTGCGTTCGACCTGTATGCTGACCATGCCTGGTGGACGATCAGCGGATCCGGCGCGGCCGGCCTCTGCAACGTCGGCGTCATCGCCCAGTTTGGCGCGCTTGACGACTACTGCTTCTGCTTCGACCAGATCGACTTCACGTTCGACTTCCCGTTCCTTTGCGGAACGACCGTCTACGTGGAAGCCGGTTTCTCGACGGCAGGATTTGACGGCATCACGCTCACCCTCGGCGGGCTCTATTTCACGGAGTTCCCGTGGCTGACGTTTGAGTTCTCCGTCACCTTCACCGAAGGCACCGAAGGCGGCAAGTCGTTCACGTTCGTCCCGGCGATCAGCCTGACCGACGCCTGCGACGAAGACGCCGGCTACATCAGCCTGTTTGTCGAACTCTACAGCACCGCCGATGCCACGTTTGACGGCATCAACGTCTACGGGATCGACATCTACAAGGCGTGGAACGGCATCTGGTTCGAGGACCTGACGAGCTTCGAAGCTGACAAGAACTTGGAAATCACCGGATACGCTGCCTATTGGGAAGCCATGGGTATCGGTACCGTCGGTGACAGCTGCTGCGGCGGCGACTTCTCGTTCGAAGTCTGGACGTACTTCTCCCAGACCAGCACGTGGCTGTTCGATTGGGGTCTTACCACGATCGATCTTAGCTTCGGCATCGGCTCGAACTTCGACGTGACGGCCGGCCTCGAGATCGACTCCACCGGACTGCTCTCGCTCTGCATGGGCTTTGCGGTCAGCTGGTAGTCACCTAGAGCTTTAATCGAGGACCTTTACGGGCCCCGGGAAACCGGGGCCCTTTTTTTGTGTTGATGGAACACCCCGCATCGGAATCCAGGGAACGTCGCCCACAAGGTGCAAGATCTGGCGGAGCGGAGGATCTTGCGATTTGCCCGACGCTACAGAGGCTGACGTTCCGTGCCGACGCCATGAGGCTCACCCTTGTCCGATTTCGTCCGTGGGATCGCGGCCTTCGGGGACATTGGTACCCGTCACACCAGACGATTCGGACCCGCGCACCGGCCAACCCTCAACCGCGCGGGTGTTTGCCGCTGTTTCCCCGACGGCCGTTGTGGGCGATAACCAAACGGAACCCATTTTGCGGGAACGACGCGTGCGCAGACGCGCCATTTCAGCGGATGGCATGAAGGAGGTTGTCCCGACGATGCGACGGACTGCGACTGCGTCATGTTGGCTGCGGGGAATGGTGGTTGGGCTTGGTGTGATGTTGTGTTTGGCGGTGGCCGTTCCTGGCGCCGCGCAGGACGCGCTGTCGGGAAGCTGGGACACCGAGATCTGCATGGACGCGGTTCCTCTGTTCACCAGCCTTACATCGACATTGCGCGTTGCCTACAGCATTTGCGGTTGGACGTTCGCGGCGACGATGGGACTGGATCTTGCCGGTTGGACCACAGCCGGGTTCGATGTCGCGGCGGTGCTGGGGGCGTTCGTCGGCCGATCGTTGGTGACGTTCAATCCGCAAGCGGCGACGTTCGAAGAATGGGACAGCACGGTGACGCTTGTGCTTGCAGGGGTCGATCTGAACGGCCGCTTTGTGTTGGATCCAATCGGATCCGGCTGGTCGGTGGGGTTGTCCGTGGACGCCGGCGAGATGGACCTTGCCGCCAACGCGTTCTTCAACCTTTCATCCGCCGGTGAGGTCCAAACCGCGGGGCACTGTTTCTGCTTCGATCGGTTTGCCGTCGATCTAGAGTTTCCATTTGGCTGTGTGGCCAACGTGGATGCCCTGCTGGAGTTCGACACCACCGGTCTTGGAGGGGTGACGATCGGCGTGGACGGGCTTTCGATTCCCGAGATCACATGGCTTCTGTTCGACATCGAGATCGCGTTCGACGACGGCGAGGAAGGCAAGAGCCTTCAGGTGACGCCGCGCCTGAATTTCGCCGAAGAATTCTGCGTCACGGTTTTCGCCGACCTGATCGGAACGGGAACGGTCGTTGAAGGGATCGATTTCTACGGCGCCCAATTTCGCTACAACTGGGACGCCGTTTACTTCGATGCGCTGACCGCATTCGATCCGGACGACCCGTTCGGTCTGGTGACCGGATCGTACTGGGAGCGCTATTGCGTCGGCTCGATCGCCGATGGCTGTTGCGGCGGACTGTTCAACTTCCAGGTGTGCACCTACTTCGACAGCGCGAGCACGCTGCTGTTCGATTGGGGGATGACCGAAGGGTCCGTCTCGGTGGGGATTGGCTCCAATTTCTCGCTTGAGTGCAGTCTGAGCATCATCGACACCGGCATCGAGAAACTCTGCCTCGGAGGGAAGATCAGCTGGTAGGGGCGATACGAGAAGCCGATTCCTGGAGTCTTCGGAACGTCGAACCACCGTAGCGTCGGGCCGAATAGCAGAATGCTTCCCTCCTGGCATTCTGCGCCTGTGGCCGACGTTCCGTGCCGACGCTACGACGTTCGCCCCCGTCCGCTCCTTCGCACTTGATCTGCGTTCGATTGCGTTCTAGACTGCCGTTGCCGACAAAGATGCCGGATACGATGAGAGAACGTGACGTCTCGTGAGCGAGGAGGGACCCTAAGGATGCGGACAATCACGCGGATGGGCGTTGTGTTGTTGCTGTGTGCCGTTGTGCCGGCGACCGTGGCGGCGCGGGAGATCTTGATCCCCGGAGGGAGCGCACTGGAGGGGAACGTAGCGATCGCCGAGTGGTTCTATCGCCCTGCGGATGCCGACGGGTTCGAGGAACCGCGGGTGTTCCAGGTGTGGCCGGGAGACAATGGGCTGCGCGAACCCGACTACTTCGACACGTTGATCCTCGCCGCGCCGGGCGATGTGATCGTCCTTGCGCCCGGCAGCTACACCGCCGATCTGTGGATCTACTCTCCGAACATCACGATCACCACGGCCGGAAGTTCCGCCTCCGGCTCCGGAGATTCCGGCGCTACGGCGCAAGATCCGGCAAGCGACCAGATGGTCCGCGCCTCCATCTGGGGGACGATCGAGATC
>RXOA01000018.1 GCA_003979035.1 Candidatus Bipolaricaulota bacterium | reverse complement strand
CGCGCACCTGGGGATCGAGAGAGTTCTCCGCGGGTTTCCTGCCGCTCACGCGGGAACACAGGCAGGAGCCAATCCATCACGAAGCTTGGGAGATCCTTGAGCACATGCGGATGGCCTAGCAGGATGTCATCCACATTCTGCGCACGCCAGGCCATGCATCGCCGCCGTGGCCGGAAGGCTTTTGGCCAGAGACCCGTTCCCCGTCCAGCACCGCCCGGTGGACGAGGACTGTGGAGAGCTTTCTTGGCGATCTTGCGGCGATTCGCGCGCATATCTCGTCCCCGAACGTGGATCCGTGCGCTTCCAGTCCGAGAGGAACCGGGGAAACCGTCCTGCGCGAGATCTTGTTCCTCGCCGACCACAACGCCCACCATGTCGGCCAGTTGGTCATTCTCCGGCAAGCGATCGAACGATAGTCCGGTTGTCCCGATTCCGCTACGCGATGCGCCATCTCGAAGGAATGGGCAATCGACGATAACATCCACGTGAGGAGGAGGGTGCGATGACGATTCAGCAACTGCTTGACCGGTTGGCGGAGTTGATCTCGGGGGTTCGCGCCAAACGCAACGTCGGGGAGATCTCTCGTTTCCACCGGATCCAGGGATCACCCGGCTATGACGATGCCATTGCTGTTGTTCAGGATGCGCTGACATCCGCCGGAGTCGAATCTCGTGTGCTCAACTACCCGGCAGATGGCGCATCAAAGACGTATGGATGGACGGCCCCTCCGGCATGGCATGTCCGCTCCGGGGTCCTCCGGTTGGTCGAACCACACGAGGAAACCCTCGCCACCTACGAAGAGATCCCGCAGACAATCGTTGTCCACTCTCCGGGCGGATCCGGAGAGGCGGAACTCGTTCATGTCGGCAAGGGGACGCGTGATCAGGACTACCCATCCGTCACGATCGCCGATAAGGTCATCCTCGCCCACGGGAAGGCCTCTGAGGTCATGAAGCAGGCCGTGACCCGCCACGCAAGAGCCATCTTGATCTATCCGGACAGCGCGCGAGCTTCCGCAGCATACGACCTCGTCCAGTACCAAGGGTTGTTTCCCCTCGCTGCAGAGATTCCCTCCCTCGTTCCCGCGTTCTCGCTGTCGCGAAGAGTTGCCGATCATCTGCTCCGACTGATGGACGACGGTCCGGTCAGGGTGGCCGGAGACGTGGACGCCGAGTTCATCTCCAGCGAACTGCGCGTGCTCGAAGCCGTCATCCCGGGCGATGATCCCACCGCCGGAGAGGTTCTGCTCTCCGCCCACCTTTGCCACCCCGCCGCTTCAGCGAACGACAACGCCTCCGGGAGCGCCGCGCTGATCGAGGCGGCGCTCGCCCTACAGGCGATTCGATTCGAATTGCCGCTTCGCCATACGATCCGACTCATCTGGGTCCCTGAGTTCTACGGAACCCTTCCCTGGGCCGCCGCCAATTGCGAGACCCTGTCTCGAACGCACTATGCTCTCAATCTGGATATGGTTGGCCAGTCTCCCGAGGCAATCGGCGAACCGTTGCAGGCATTCCGCGTCCCACGCTATGTCACCGGAACCATCAATGCTTTTGTCGAACCGCTTCTGACCGCAATCGCATCGGACCAGAGGACGCTTTCCCCCCATGGATCGAGGCGGATGCTCCATTGGCGACTCGCGCCGCCAACGGGCGGCAGCGACCATCTCGTGGTTGCCGCATCGCCGCATCATGTCCCCGCGCTGATGATTGGACACGACGACCCATTCTGGCATACGGATCTTGACACACTGGACAAGGTCGATGCGACACGACTCAAGCAGGCAGCGCTGTTTGCCGCAGCGTGCGCTTCGATTCCATCCGTCGCGGCAGAAAACGCCGAACAACTGGCGGAATGGCTTCTCACCTACAGTGTCCGTTCCCTCTCGGACGCCCATCAACTCGCCCGCGCCGCAGATCCGGAGCGCGGTGCTGCGCTGATGAGCGCCGCGCTGCAAACGGAGCACGATCGAGCTGACGGGCTTGCGAGAATCCTTCCCTCGTTCGTCGTCAGGCCCTACCAAACAGCGTTGGAAATGGTTGTCGCCTACCTCGATCTTGACCGCGAAGCCCCGCCGCCGGCGCCCTGCGAGACCGCCGCAATCGATCATCCGATGAGAGCGGTCGACGGCCCGCTCGTCTACGCATTCACCGACCAGCTCGGCGAGGAAGACTTGGCGTTCTTCAAACGCACGCTCGGCTCCGATCATCGGTTCCCGATCGAAGCCATCCTCAATCTGTGCGACGGGGATCACTCGTTGGACGAGATCGCCGATCTGCTTTCACTCGACCTGGGGAGACTGTTCGCGGCCGAGGATGTCGCACGCGGAATCGAGATCCTACGCTCGATCGGATACGTGGCCCAGCGCCCGAGCCGAGGCTGAAGCGGGACGGCCCGGCCTGGTTCGATGCGCGCGAAGGGTTCTAGCCGCCCGCGTGTTCGGCGTCTCCAAACCATGCCTCGGCGCAGGCGATGTACTCGTCGAGCGTCTTCTCGGCAATCGAAGCCACGATGAGGTCTGCTTCCGGCATCGGCAGATGCCGGGTGACATCGTTCGGAACCGCTACGACGAACAACCCGGCCGACTTGGCGGCGCGTACACCGTGGAGGGAATCCTCGAATGCGATCGCACTTTCCGGCTTCACACCCAGCTCGCGCATCGCTCGGATGTACAAGTCGGGAGCCGGCTTGGTCCGCTCGACATCATCGGCGGTGGCAATCGTCTGGAACCATCGATGAAGTCCCAACTGCTTCAGATGCCCCTCGACCCACGCACGCTGCGAACTGGACGCAACGCCTAGCAGCAGGCCGCGCCCGCTTGCTTCCTCCAGCAACGCGCACACCCCTTCCATCGCCGGCTCATCCTGAAGGAACTCCAGTTCACGTGCGAACCGTCTTTCCCGCAGTGCGTTGCGATCGACCGGATGCCCGAGGTGACCTTCCAGCAATGCGTACGCTTCCGGGGGATCGGCGACTGCGCCGAGAAGCCCGGCCCACGTCTTCTTGCTCACGGTCATCCCCGCTTGTCGGTAGATTTCATGCCACGATCGAAGAAGTGGCGTCTCCGTGTCCAAGATCAGTCCGTCGAAATCGAGAATCAGTGCTCGAATCACGTCCACGCTCTTTCGCAGGCACCGTCGCTATTGCTATCGCTATCGATACGCCTCGGGGCGTTGCCGCTATCGGACCGGCGGAACACGATCGCCCGATGCGCCGTCCGCCTGGCACAGAACCCGAACCAAGGCACGGACATCCGCATCTTCAGGGCGCCCGCTTCCCTCGTAGTGTGTTCATGTCGATCTCCAGTCGCCATACGCGCGTCTTCGCAACCATCGCCTCGTCGAATGTCCACGCCAACACTTCGGCCGCGTGTTGGCGCATCAGGGCGCGGAGTCCTCGCTCCTTGCCAGTTGCGTCGCATACCTCGAAAACTGTTCCGTACCCGACAACGCTTTCGTACCAGATCGTCCATTCACAGCCACGCCGGCCACCCGAGTGCAGTGTGATGTTCCCTTCCACTTCGAAGCACACGTGAGGGTTCCGGTCGATGCAGTCCGTTTTCTTGCCGTGCTCCGCCGTATGGAAGTAGAGACTTCGCTCCGCAGGATCGTATCCATACGAGAGAGGCACGATGTAGGGCTCATTGTCGACCGAGAATGCAACTCGGCAGACCTGGCTTCGCTTTAGGATCGCATCGATCTCTTCGAGGTCCGTCATCTCCCGGTCGGATCGTCTCATGCTCGTAGTGTAGGTTGCGCGCGGTGTTGACTCAAGACTTTGCGTTCTTGCCGATCGCCGATTTGCCGCAAAGGCCTTGTTCCCGTTGACAACTGGATTCTCGCCACATCATCATGTATACTGCGTCATACCCTGCTAGCAATGGGTTCGCATTGTAGTCCTTTCGTCAATTGCATAGCACAACATCTGAGCTGAGAGTGCGACTTGGCTCACCATAGTCAAGGAGCGTTCTGTATTGAGTTTCGAATCGTTTTCCTTTGATCCGCGCATTGCCGCGGGGATCAAAGCAGTTGGTTACAGCAATCCCACCCCGATCCAGGAACAAGCCATCCCCGTCATCTTGCAGGGTCGAGATGTTCTCGGCGTGGCTCAGACCGGAACCGGGAAGACAGCCGCGTTCATCCTTCCGATCCTTCAACGGTTTACCCAAGGCTCGCTGCGGCAGGTCCGAGCGCTCGTGGTCGCCCCGACCCGCGAACTGGCCGAGCAGATTCATCAGGCGACCGTCGATCTGGGCAAGCAGACCAAGATCCGCAGCGCAACAGTCTACGGCGGTGTCAGCAAGGGGCCCCAGCTTTCGGCGTTGCGCCGCGGCGTCGAGATTGTCGTCGCCTGCCCGGGCAGATTGCTCGATCACGTTCAATCCGGCACCATCGATCTCTCCCACGTAGAGGTTCTTGTTCTTGATGAAGCGGACCGCATGTGCGACATGGGCTTCTTGCCCGACATTCGCCGCATTCTCAAGCACCTTCCGACGGTGCGGCAAACGCTGTTCTTCTCGGCAACCATGCCCAGCGAGATTCGCCGCCTTGCGGACAGCATCTTGACCGATCCCGCCACCGTGCAGATCGGGATGATCGCTCCGGCGGAGACCGTTTCCCACGCGCTTTTCCCAGTTCCACAGGAACAGAAGGCCGATCTTCTTCTGACGATGCTCCGGGAGAAGGGCGCTGACCGGGTTCTCGTGTTTACCCGGACCAAGCATCGCGCAAAGAACCTGGCACGAAAGCTTAGCACGGGAGGGTTTCGCGCTTCCGCCCTGCAAGGAAACATGACACAGCCTCAGCGCCAGACGGCCATTGACGGATTTCGAAGCGGCCGCTACAAAGTCCTCGTCGCCACCGACATCGCCGCCCGCGGAATCGATGTCCCTGAGATTTCCCATGTGATCAACTTCGATATGCCGGACACCGTGGACGCCTACACACATCGCATCGGACGCACCGGGCGCGCACACCGCAGCGGCAAGGCCTGCACGCTTGCCTCATTCGGTGACGGACAGATGATCCGGATGATCGAGAGAACCCTCGGATCGCCGATCGCTCGTGAGAGAGTGGCCGACTTCGACTACGGCGTGTTCCTGCCCGAGCGGCAGTTCCCACAGCCGAAACCGACCTCGCCGAGGCCGGGGAAGTCTTATCGATCCCGCACATCAGGAAGCCGTTCATACCGGCCCAGCACTCGCACCCGAACACGGCCTCAGCCGGCGGGCGCGGGATCCGGCCGCTCGTAGGAGATTCCGGCACCCCAGCCAGAACATGTCGTCACGTCTGAGACGACAGCAAACCCCCGCAGCAGTCCGGCAAGGTCGGCGACGACCTTCCGTGCCGCTGCGGGCATTCGGATTCCTCTTCTCAATCGGCGACATCCAGGTGCGGTTGCACTCGGAAATCCGTCCGCTTCGCGATCTCTCGCGACGCCGCATGTTCCATGCGATGCACGATGTGTTCACGCGGAGAGAGTCACCCGCGACAGGCCTTGTCTTCCGAACCGCAGTCACGGAAATCATCCGCTGGCGGTGCCGCAGCCTTCGCCGCCTTGTCACCCCGATGAACCCGAAGCCACTCGTACATCAAGATCCCACCTGCGACCGCCATGTTCAGGCTCTCCGCGCCTCCATGCAGCGGCAGGCCGACCGAGGCTTCCAGCTTGCGCCGGATTGCATCGCTGAGTCCGTCCGCTTCACTTCCCAACGCCAGGGCAACGGAGCCATCGAACCTATCGCTGTCCCACACCACTCGATCCGCGGCTCCATCCGCTCCGACGAAGCGACATCCGATCTCAGCCAGCCACTTGCTCAGCACTGCAGGATCTTGGAGCCTCGCGACGGGAACCGAGAAAAGAGAGCCCATCGAGCTTCGGACAGCCTTTGGATCAAACGGATCGGCGCACGGCTCCAGCATCACCACGGCCAACGCTCCGACCGCGTCAGCGGTTCGGATCAGGGCCCCAACATTGCCCGGATTTTGTGGACGATCAAGGACGGCGACCAGTTTCGCGGCCGTGGATTCGTCCGCCCGTCTCTCGATCTCCTTCAGCGTCCATTCCATCGGAGACAACGCCAGCGTCGCCGCCGCCCCCTGCGAGGCTTCTCGCCGGGAAATCGCGTCGATCACGCGTTCCGAGACCGCCAGCGGCTCCGCACCGGCGTTCACGTAGGCTTCGATCAACTCATCCGCGATTGTTTCGCGCAGTCGTTCGCGGCAGTAGAACAACTCACAGGGACGAATCTTCGCGGACCAGCTCGAAAGACGACGTTG
>RXOA01000017.1 GCA_003979035.1 Candidatus Bipolaricaulota bacterium | reverse complement strand
TGCTCGATCTCGGTCACGCTTCGGTTTCGTCCTCCTGCTCGTCACCCTTCGTACCGGCCTCGGCTGTTCTGACACACAATCCGGCAGCCTCCCGGATCGCGAGCTCGATTTGCCGTCCCATGGCCTCGTCTTCGTCCAGCGCTCGGGCGGCATTGGTGAGCCCTTGACCCAGCCGGACATCACCGTACGAGTACCACGATCCGCTGCGCGAGACGATGTCATATTCCTCGCCCGTGTTGATCAGGTCCCGCGATCGGACGATGCCTTTCCCGTAGATCACATCAAACGACGCTTCCTTGAACGGCGGTGCCACTTTGTTCTTGACCACGCGGACATTGACGTGGGTTCCGATCTGATCCGCGCCTTCCTCGATCTTGCCGGATGCCCACATGTTCATGCGGATCGACGCGTAGAACTTGAGCGCGCGCCCCCCGCTGGTGGTGGTCGAAGGACCGAACCGACTCCCGGAGATGACGGACCGCAGCTGGTTGGTAAACACGACAATCGTCTTTGATTGGGCGATCGCCCCGGACAACTTGCGCATCGCCTGGCTCATCAATCTCGCCTGAAGCCCGACCTGCGAATCACCCATTTGGCCTTCGATCTCCGCCATCGGGACAAGCGCGGCGACCGAGTCGATCACGATGATATCCACAGCGCCGCTTCGCGTAAGCTGTTCCGTGATCTCCAGTGCCTGCTCCCCCGAGTTCGGCTGCGAAAGCAGGATGTGATCGAGATCTACGCCCAAGGCGCGGGTATACGTCGGATCGAGTGCGTGTTCGGCATCGATGAACGCAGCAATACCGTCGCGCTTCTGGACCTCGGCAATCATGTGGAGCGCAAGCGTCGTCTTGCCGCTCGATTCCGACCCGAACACCTCAACGATCCGGCCTCGCGGGACGCCACCGACGCCAAGCGCGATATCCAGCGCCAACGAGCCGGTTGAAACCGTCTCCACCTCAAGTACCGACGCTCCGTCTCCCAACCACATGATCGATCCGTCGCCATACGACTTGCGGATCTGCTTGAGCGTGCTTTCGAGAACTTCCTGCTTTCCCATCCTTGCTCGGCCCCCTCGATAGATGATCTTTTCCGCGATTCTAGGGAATCGCTTTCCGCGATTCAAAGATCGCGCCACATGCCGGCCCGTTCGGCTACGTCGCTCCGATGCCCGCATCGCGAGCCCGGTTGAACGCGGCGATGAATCGAGCCGCGCTCTCCGGCTCGACACCGTGAAGCACGAACTCCGTCCCCGCAAGCTGTACGGCAAGGTCCTCGCCCCGTAGTGAGACTCCGAGCTGGTTGATCGGATGCTCCCGCTCCAACGCAATGGCGTCACGAATGCGCCCCGCCGCGACATGCTTTGGCCGTCGCAGCAGCGCCTTCCGTATCCCTCGTGCGTGCCGCGGGGAAGCCGCCTCATGAAGCGTTTTCGCCGGTTCGAGAACCACCGTGTCCCGCTCCGTGAGAATCAGCGTCAGCAGGTCGTGACCGTCCGTGACCCGGACAATCTCTCCCAGCCACACAATCTCGTACAACGCTTCCATTCCGATTCCCCGAAGGGATCGCTTCCCAACGGAAATTGTCTTCAATCCATCCGCCAACGCGTATCGCTCGCACACGGGTTCCGAGACAAGGATCTGGCCGCCCTTGGCCTCACTCGATATGCGCTGAGCAAGATTGACGGCATGACCGATCAGATCTCCGTCCATCATCACCGGGCTGCCGAACGAAATCCCGATTCCTACATCGATATCCTCGTCGCCGTACGCGGCCCGGTTCTCGAGCCGGATCGCCCGTTGCACGGCGATCGCCGTGTCGACCGCCTCGTCGGAACTCGCGAAGGCAGCCATGATCCCGTCTCCAAGAGTCTTGATCAGCACCCCGCCACCCTGAACGATTCGATCGCGCAGCAATCGAACGTGACGCTGTGAGAGCCTGGAGGCGGCATCGTCTCCTTCTCGAGCAGTGAAGCTTGAAAAGCCACGAATGTCGCTAAACATCACGGCGATTCCTTCCCCGCTCTCGAGTTGTGCACGGATTCTCTGCCGGTTCTTGAGGGTAGTGCTCCACGACATCCTGATGATCCCCTTTGTGTCCGTGTTGCATCCGTGAGCTATGGCATTATATCATCGCCCCATTCGGGCAACACCGAGCGAAGGAGACGAGCGATGGATCACACTCAAGCAATGGATCTTCTGAAGGCGACCCCGCTGTTCGGCGGCGTCAGCGGGAAAGGGCTCCGCGCGATCCTCACCGCGGCGACCGAGCGCACCTACGATGCCGATCAGAAGATGGTCGGCGAAGGGGATCAGGGCATCGGCTTCTATCTCATTCTCAAGGGAAGCGTCGATGTTCTCAAGGGAGGGAGCAAAGTCGCTCACCTTGGAACCGGAGCGTTCTTCGGGGAGATGAGCGTGTTGTCAGGTGCGCCACGAAACGCAGACGTCATCGCCGCGGAAGACACGACCTGCCTCATTCTAACGTCGTGGGCTCTGAAGAGCCTGATTGCCTCCCACCCCGACGTGGCGATGGAAATCCTTCAGGAGCTGATTCGTCGGTTGCGGGAAACCGAAAGCTCCTAGCCCTTGGATCGACCATGAATCCGCTTTCGCTGACTTGTCTTGGCTCCGGCTCGGCGCTCGGCGGGGAACGCCTCTGGAGCTCGCTCCTGATTGATGACACCACGCTCCTTGGGTTGCCCCCGACGGCGATTCCACAGCTTCATCGCCTGCACAAGGACCTCACCAAGATCCGCCGCGTGTTCATCAGCCACCTTCACGCAGATCACTCCTTCGGATTGCCGTTCCTGCTGCTTCACTACCGGTACACGGACAACCGCCCCGAGCCGCTGTACATCATCGGCCCATCCGGTCTTAAGGCGGTCATGAAGCAGTTGTGTCGTCTCGCCTGGCCGGGGTTGTGCGACCGGGGATTCCCGATACAAGAGCCGGTTCGTTTCATCGAGGTGGCCGAAGATGGGAGCTACGACGCCGGCGGCTTCGCGTTTGACGCGGTACGTATGGCGCACTACAACATGCTCTCGTTCGGTTTTCGCTTCAAGGTGCGTGGTCGCCTGATTGCCTTCACGGGAGATACCGGCCGATGCGATGCAGTCCTACAGTTAATCGATGGCGCCGATGTGGTGATCACGGAGTTCACCCACACCGCCAAGGACGTCGGCGAGAACGGCGGACACTTCGATGCGTCGGATATCCATTGGCTCCTTGAGCATCTGCCGCCGGAAACCCGCGTGCTCGCCACCCACATGTCGGGCACGCCATCCCCCCAAGATCGCAAATTGGATCGGATCCTCTTCTGCGAAGACGGGGCGCAGATCGAGCTATAGCCCCCCGCATGCGCGTCAGGAGGGCCCAACGGCGGCGATTTTCAGCCGCTCTCGTAGCAGTCCCGGCACCGTGCCTCGTACGCACCAAGTCCGCCCACGACAATCACATCATCGTCGACGGGCGCGGGGCGTCCGTCGATCAAACGCTGGCTGCGTGTGGCCGGGGCGCCACACTTGGCGCACACCGCCTCCAGTTTGTCCACGCGGTCGGCAAGCGCCATCAGGACCGGCATCGGCTCGAACGGCTCCGCCGCGAACGTCAAGTCGAGACCGGCAATGATGACGCGCTTCCCCATCCCGACCAGTTCTTCGCACAACGGCGGAAGCTGGTCGGAGAAGAAGTTCCCTTCGTCAAAGGCAATCACGGAAGCCGACGCCAGCTCCCGCGTTCCCGCCGCTGCGGCAAGCGCTTCCACCGATTCTTCGCCCGCTTCGATCCGTATCGCATGGAATTCACGGCCATAGTGCGTGACAACAGCGTTCTGGCTGTAGCGATCATCGACCGTCGGCTTGAACAAGCAGATCCGGCCCTTGGCGATTCGAACCCGCTCCAGGCGACGAATCAGCTCCTCCGTTTTCCCGGAGAACATGCATCCCGTAATCACCTCAAGTCGTCCCATCCGCGCACGGTTCATGAAGCCCACTCCTTGATTCTTCCTCTTGATCCGTCTTCCCATCACGGTTCGGCGTTCGGAAGAAACCGCTCCGTGAACCATGCTTCCTCATCAACGCGAGGCCCGATCAGCCCGTGATCCGCTAAGTACGTCTCCAGTTCGCGCCAGCTTTGCTCGCCGCCAAGCCGCATGTCGGCGGCAAACAGAGGCAGCGTCGCCACCAACGAGTGGTGCTCGACGTCGGTGTCCAGCTCCGGGTTCGCTTCGAAGAAGAGGGCCTCCGCTTCCTCGGGGAACGTCTCCATCCAGGCGATTGCGTCGCTGATCGCGGCGAAGAATCGACGAAGCGCGTCGGAGCGATCCGCGAGGACGCGGTCCCCCGCGATGAACATCACTTCCATCGTCTGCGGAACGCCGTAGGTCTCCTGCGGGAAGAACACCGACTCGAAGCCATAGTTCGCAACATGAAACGTCTCCACATTGCGAAACGCGCCGATCGCATCGACCTGCTCCGTCAACAGTGCGGCCACGGTATTCATCCCGACATGGACCAGATCGACGGTGGTTGGATCCACGCCCGCGGCGGCGAGCATCGTTCGCCACAGGATAGGCTCCAGCGGTTCCAGCGAGTAACCGATCTTGCCGCCTGCCAGATCTGCAAGCGCAGCAATCCCATGGTCTTCAAGCGCCAGCAACCCTCCAAGCGGAAAGCCGATCAGCGCACCGATGGCGACAACCGGAAGCCCGGCATCGCGCGCGATCATGTAGTTGGTTTGCGGCGTCAGAGCGATCTCCACGATCCCTGCCGCCGCCAGCTTTGCAGGGTCGCTTGCAGACGTCGGCACCAAAAGCTCAACATCGAGCCCCGCCGCCTCGAACAACCCCCGCTCCTCGGCGATGACCAACGGAAGATGGTTCGCGTTCAGTTGAAAGTCGAGCATCACCCGGATCGGCTCTGCCGCCACCCAACACGAGACCCATACACACCCGGCAACAACCGCGGCCCATCCCCTCCATCTCTTGTGCATCATCCGAACGTCCACCCTCCTCACCCACGGCGAGCGAGAACTTTCTTCTCGATTATGCGAACCAACCCAAACAGCAACAACCCGACCGCGGTCAACAGGACAATCGCCGCGAACACCCTCTCGAGTCTCAGCAAGGCATTCGCTTGAACCATCACGAATCCCAACCCGCGCTGCGCACCGATCCACTCTCCGATCGTCGCTCCAACGACGCCGAGAGTCACGCCAACTTTGAGTCCCGAGAACAACGCAGGCACGCTTGCCGGCAACTCCAGCAGGCGAAGCGTCTGCCGGCGACTCGCCTGAAGCGAGCGAAGAAGATCGCGCTGATCTTCTGTGGGCGAGCGCAGGCCATCCACCATCCCCACCGTGACGGGGAAGAAGACAAGGAGCGCCGCCGTTGCCGCCTTGGACCAGATCCCGTACCCGAACCAGACTACCAGCAGCGGAGCAATGGCGAACACGGGGACCATCTGCGTGGCAATGATCAATGGATACAAAGCCCGCTCCACGGTTCGCGATACCACGATCAGCAGCGCAAGCACCACGCCGGCGCAAACGCCGATCGCCAACCCGGCCACGGTTTCCACGACGGTGGTCAGTGCGTGCCCGGCAAGACCCGGAAACGATCTGAAAAGCTCGGAAAACACCGCGCTCGGCTGCGGAAAGATGTACGACGGCACCGCGGCCAGCCGCAAGTAGGTTTCCACAGCGGCCAGAACGAGAAGCAGCAGAACCATCGGTGTCAACCAGCGTCGCAGTTCGTTCACGAAATCGCTCCCGCGGCCAGCGTCTCGAGCAACGAGGCCCGATACGCCGTGACCTCGGCGCTGACCCTGGAACGAGGACGAGGCAACATCACCTGAACCTCGGTCCGAATCCTCCCCGGAAGCGACGAACACACAGCAACCCGATCGGAGAGAAGAACGGCTTCCTCAACATCGTGCGTGATGAAGAGAACCGTATGGCCGAGTTCCATCCAGATCTTGCTCAGCCATTGCTGCAGTCCCGCCCGCGTGAGCGCGTCAAGCGCCCCGAACGGCTCATCGAGTACAAGGATATCCCGCCGGGTGAGAAACGTACGTATCAGAGCGACCCGCTGCCGCATCCCACCGGAGAGGGTCGATGGACGCTGCTCCTCGAACCCCCCCAGCCCGAACCGCACGAACAGCTGGCGGGCTTCGGATCGTGCCTGGGCGCGCGAACGACCGTCGACATCCGCGGACAGGATCGCGTTCTCGAGCGCTGATCGCCAGGGAAGGAGCGTGTCGTGCTGGGGCATATACGCCACAGTGCGCGACCGCTCGACACCCATTCCGCCGACCAGCACCTGCCCTGCATCGGCGGTGAGAATCCCGGCGGCGATCTTCGCCAGCGTCGTCTTGCCGCACCCCGACGGTCCCACCAGGCTGGTCCAACCGCCGGCGTCGACTTCAAGGCTAAGCCCGTCAAGAACGACCATCCGCCCGCGTGGAGATGGGAAACTCTTGCTCACGCCGGCGAAGGTCAATGAAGTCCGCATCTCACATCCGCTCCGTTCTTTCGCCGCTGACGATCGCAGCATCGATTGCCGAATCCCGCTCAGCGCCTGATCTTCTCAGCGTCCCCGCAGCTAAACATCTTCCGATCCCGACCGAAAACCCGTCGAACCAAGAAGCTGCCCCGCCGCGGCCTGGAACAACGGTGAATCCGGATCCAATTCCCACGCCTTCTGGCTCTCCGCCAGGGCATCCTCAACCTTGCCGAAGGCTCCCAGAACCACGGCATGCCAGTGTCTCGCGATGGCCAGGCTCGGGTTGAGCGCAAGCGCCCGTTCCAGCTCGACTTCCGCTCGACGAATGTCCTCGCCGCACAAGATATCGATCATCGCGAGCGAAGCGTGGGCTTCGGCAAGTTCTTCATCCAGCGCGATCGCGCGCGTCGCGGCGGCACGCGCGCTTTCGTACCCCACGTCGGCCGGGATCAATCGCAATTGCGCCATCAGCGAGTAGGTATCCGCAAGCGCGCTGTACGGCAGGGCCCAGTCCGGATCCGCTTCGATCGC
>RXOA01000016.1 GCA_003979035.1 Candidatus Bipolaricaulota bacterium | reverse complement strand
TGGCATCCAATGAGTGTAGCGGAGAGGGAAAGTGCGATCAACGAAGGAGTTGCAGCGACACCAGCGCGCCGGTACCCTTCTTCAGCGGAGGTATCATGCGTCGAATTGGAATCCGAAGCTTTGCGCTTGGGTTGTTCGCTTTGCTGCTGTTGCTTGCGGGGGCGGCAAATGTTTGGGCCGGAGAGTCCATTCCCGAGGTGTACTCCTCGGAAGACCGCAACGAGATTGAGATCGTCACGTCGATTGCCAGCTATGTGTTCGCAACCGATACAGGCGATTTGAAGAGCGTTTTCCTGCATTTTGTCCCCTACGGGTCGAAGGTGGAGGAGATCGTCCCCGGGACGGACACAACCCTGCAGTTGGTGAATATCGATTCAATCGGCGATGATGTTGCAGTCCTCAAGCAAGATCGCCCGATTCTCCGACCGATTACACGGCTGGATTTCTCGTTCCCACTCCTGTCCTATACCGGATCGCGCGCATACGAGCAGATCGCCGGCGGGTTTCCGATGGCGCTACGCGTGGCCGAGGAACCGGTGGCGTTTGAACTGGGCAACATCCGGACGATCGAACCGGCGACCCTTGTCATCGAGTTCATCGGCGAAGCTGCCGGCGTCTCCGTAGTGAAGCGGTACACCATTGTCGATGACCCGTCCTACACCGTTGGTTTGGAGATCGACACGACGAATCCGGGCGCGGATCCGGTTGATCTCCGTCTCGCTGTGTCCGAGTACGATGTCTCCGGGTCTCGCGAGCTTGTGTACCTGTTTGACGGCGAGCGAAGCAGCGCCGCACTTGCGCCGGGAACGTACGGCACGTTCGGCGGCGTGGGCTTGTTAAGCAAGACGGCGACGTTCTTCCTGCGCGTGGATTCCCTTGATGTTATGCCGTTCAGAGAACTGGGCACCGACGCTTCGGTTGCGGTGGGTGTGGCCTTCTCCGCCGAGAGCGGCAGCTTCACGCGCTCGTTCGTTCTGTACGCCGGGCGCCGCCGACTGCTGATCATGGAGGGAGCGGGGCTGGGAGCGGTCGACAACCCGGGAACGGGAGCCCGCATGATCGGCGCTGCGGTGCGGCTGCTTGAGTGGCTGAAGGACGTCACCGGCAACTATGGCTGGGCCCTTATCCTGTTCACCATTCTGACGCGCATCGTGATGTTCCCGCTGATGCGAAAGCAGTTCCGCTCCACCGCGAAGATGCAGCGGATGCAACCGAAGCTGAAGAAGATTCAGGACACCTACAAAGACCAGCCTCAGATCCTTCAGCAGCGGATGATGGAACTCTATAAGAAAGAGAAAATCAGTCCGCTGGGTTGTTTCATCCCGACCCTGCTCCAGTTCCCGATCCTGATTCTCCTGTGGCGAGCGATCACCTACTCGGCTGAGGCGATGCATCTCTCGTCCGGATTCTTGTGGATTGCGGATCTGAGTTTGCGGGATCCGTACTACATCTTTATCGTGCTGACCACGGCGGCGATGATCCTGCAGCAACGGTTGATGTCCCCGCAGGCTTCGGGTGCCGGGGATGCAGCGGCGGCAAGCAAGAAGTTTGGCTATATCTTCCCCGTGATGATGGCGGTGTTTTTCGCGAGCTTCCCGGCGGGACTGTGGCTGTACTACTTCCTGAGCACGCTGTTCGGGATTGGACAACAGCTGTTTATCAACTGGGAACTTGCTCGTGCCGACGCAGTTGCTGTTGGCGGAGACGATGTCGTCTTGGATCTGGATGTTGTGGCCGACGAACCGGCAGAAGACAAGGATATGGATGAACGAGCCGACGCAGCGAGCGAAGATCGACGTACTTCAGGCTGAGGTCGCGGCGTACCTCAACGAGTTCGTCGCAATCCTTGCCGAAGATGCGATCGAGATCGACGTCGAGATTGAGGCCGGTGCCGAAGGCGAGTTCTACATCAACCTCGCGGGGAGCGTGTTCTCGGTCGAGGAAGATCGCTCTGTGCTCACCGCCCTGGAGCACCTGTTGCGAGCTGCAATTCGCAGACGAACGGGCCGCGAGTGCGATCTCGTTTTGGATTTGAACGGTGTCGTCAAGCGGCGTGAGGCCGATCTGATGAGGTTTGTCCTCTCCGCGGCGGAGTCTGTGTGTCGCGAACACAAGCGAATCCGGCTCAATCCAATGCCTCCTCATGACCGCAAGATGATCCACATGACGTTGGCCAACTTCCCGGGCGTCCGCACTCGAAGTGAGGGGGAAGCGGACACCCGACGCGTCGTGATCGAACCTGATTCGACGTGAACGTGGATTTCAAGAGAAGGGCTGAGACCGACGATACGATCGCTGCAGTTTCTACACCCTTCGGGGAAGGGGGAATCGGCATTGTCCGGTTGAGCGGCCCCGAAGCGATCCGGATTGCCGACAGCGTTTTCCGTGCCGCAAGCGGAATCTCATTGCCCGCAGCCGATTCGCATACCCTGCACTACGGCGTGATCCGCGACGGAGATGCCGACGTAGATGAAGTCCTTGTCTCGATCATGCGTGCTCCCCGCACCTATACCCGAGATGACGTCGTGGAGATCAACGGACATGGTGGCATGGCCGCGACGCGCCGGATTCTCGAACTGATCCTGGAGCGAGGAGCACGGCTTGCCGAACGAGGCGAATTCACGCAGCGTGCGTTTCAGAACGGCCGGATCACTCTGGATCAAGCGAAGAGCGTTGCCGATGTGATCCATGCCCGCACCCGTCTCGGATTGGAAGTTGCGGTCAGCCAGCTTCAGGGACGCTTCTCCGATGAAGTGGACGAGATCCGCGGCCGGATCCAGGCCGCGCTCGCGGCGTTGGAAGTCGGGATCGACTACCCGGAGATCGATCTGGAGTCCGATCCATACGCGAGGGAGTCGGAATCTCTGCTTGAGAACGTTCACAGCCGGCTGGTGGATCTTCGCAACCAGGCAGATCATGGGCGGGTCCTGTGGGAAGGGTTCGTCGTCGCGCTGATCGGACGCCCCAATGTGGGAAAGTCCACCCTGTTCAATGCGCTGCTTGCCGAAAATCGAGCGATTGTGACGCCAGTTCCAGGGACGACGCGCGATACGATCGAAGCGGAGATTACGCTCTCGGGAATTCCTGTCACCCTGATCGACACGGCCGGCTTGCGGAGCACCGATGATGTCGTCGAAACCGAAGGCGTGCAGCGCACAGAACTTGCCGTGCGGCGGTCGGATCTTGTGCTGCTCCTTGTGGACGGAGCCTCGGAGCTGACGAACGAGGATCGAGCGTTGCTGGAGCGTTCGTGGGAGCGGCCTGTGGTGCATGTCCTCACGAAGAGCGATCTTCCGGCGCGAACGACGACCGAAGACCACGCGCGACTCCGGGACGCGCTGCGACTTGCTCCCGAGAAGAGACAAGGCCTCGATCTCGTTCGTGATCTGCTCGAAGAGAAGCTGGTGCGAAGCGGCGTCCCGCAGCGCCAAAGCTCGCTCTATCTCGATGTCTGGGAAGTCGATCGTCTCCAACGGATGCAGCACGCTGTCGGGCGGGCATTGGAGAGCCTACGCATCGGCAGGACACCGGATATGATCATTGAAGACCTGCGCTCATCCCTACGCATCGCAGCCGAACTCCAGGGAATCGACGTCGGAGAAGAAACGCTAGCCGAGATCTTCGGCAGGTTTTGCGTCGGCAAGTGACGGGGTCGTCATTGAGAGGCTGTCGACCACATCGACCACGTCCAGTTGCACCGTTCCCCTCCAGTCGTCGAAGCCACAGCGGAAGACAACGCCGGCGTTGTCCATCGTCTCGAACAGCAACAGGTGACGACCCTGCCGAAAGGCGATGAATGGAAGCCGGTCCCCCCCTTGTACGGCCGTTCCCTTAAGGTGTTGCCGACGTGCTCCCACAAGGGTCAAGTCGGCGAACGAGCAATGCTCAAGTAGAAGAAGTGGTGCGGGATTCCCTACTCCGAACGGCGCCAGCGACCGGATGTTGGTGTGAAAACGGTGATTGATTTCGTTGGCCTCGACATGGGTGTCGATCCTTCCTTGGGTCGAGCGATCGTTCTCGGGAGCATGGTCCGCGGCATATTCGATCAGCCGGCGACGCAATTCAGGCAGATTCTCAGGGACGAGGGAGAACCCCGCCGCCATTTGATGCCCGCCATAGTGGAGAAGAAGGTCGGCGTGGGTCTCCAAACAGGCCACCATGTCAAACCCGCGGACGCTCCGGCACGATGCGCGGCTGATCCGATCGCCATGGGACACGATGATCGTCGGTACGCCGAACTGATCAATCAGATTCGAAGCAGTCAGACCGAGGATCCCTTCGTTCCAGTTCTTGCCGTCGAGGATGAGAATGCCGTCTCCGCGGGGGTCTGTGTCGAGTTCCCCTAGGCGGGCGCGAGCCTGGGAAAGGAGATCCTGCTGGGCGATCTCTCGATCGCGGTTGTAGTCCAGCAACACCTCGGCCAGGTATGAAGCGCGATCCCGTCGTCGAGTCGTGAGAAGCAAGAACGCAACCTTCGGGTCGCCGGTTCGATTGGCGGCGTTCAACTTGGGGGCGATGTAGAAGGCGATATCCGATGCCGTCAGGCGATCAGGTTTCAGCGAGAGACTTTCCATCAAGACCTGCAGCCCGTTCGAGGAACCCTGCTGCTCCGCGATCAGTTTGAAGCCTTCGCGAACCAGCGCCCGGTTCTCAATCTCGGAGTCGTAGGCCAGCGGAACAAGATCGGCTACAGTGCCCAGTGCGACCAGATCGAGCAGATGGAACGGCGCCGGGCGATCCGTCCGTTGATACAGTGCTTGGACCAGCTTGAACGCGACACCCACTCCGGCGAGATAGCGATTGGGGTACGTGGAATCCTCGCGCAGTGGGTTGATCACGGCGAGGGCGGGCGGAAGGGGCATCATCGGGATGTGATGGTCGCTCACGATTGTGTCGATGCCTGCGGCCGCCAGTTGAGCGATCTCGTCGTGGTTGGAGATTCCGCAGTCAGCGGTGATGATCAATGAGAAACGTTCTTCGATTGCCCGCCTGACAAAAGCCCGCGACACCCCGTGGCCGGTTCGGCGGTCTCCTACCTCAACCTTCAGTCCGCCCTGCGGGAATAGCGGCTGGAGACCGAGGAAAAGGACCGATGCGGCGGAAAGACCGTCGACATCGAAATCTCCGTGAATGTACACGCGTTCCTGCGATCGAACGGCATCCAGCACTCGCGATATTGCCGTCTCCATGTCCGGAAGCAGCGCCGGATCGTGGAAGCGTGATCGATCGGGATCAATCAGCCGAGCCCATTCGGATCCGCCTCGCTGAGCCAGAACGGACGCAAAGCCCTTCGAGCACGTCAGGGAAGATCTAATCTCGGCAACCGTCATCTCGTCCGGAGGGGGCGCCATGCACCACGATTTCCCCTCCCGGATAAGGGAGTTCATTTGCGCTTCTTGGTCTTGGTGCCAGCTTTCTTTGCCCAGGCCTCAAGAATCGGGCATGCAATGTACATCGAGGAATACGTGCCGACGATCACTCCGATCAGCAGTGCCAAAGAGAAGCCTCGGAGGACCGATCCCCCAAAGATGAACAGAATGATGATCGGAATGAACGTCGTCAGGGACGTATTGATCGTGCGGGACAAAGACTGGTTGATGCTGCGGTTGATGATCTCCGAGATATTTCCGCGCGGATTGAGCTTGAGATTCTCACGGACACGATCGTAGATGACGATGGTGTCGTTCAGCGAGTATCCGAGGATCGTCAGGAACGCGGCAATCGTCGGTAGGTTAATCTCAACCTTGAACAGCGCAAAGATTCCGAGTGCGATGACGACATCGTGGATTACGGCGACCACGGCACCCACGGCGTAGCGCAGGCGGAACCGCCATGAAACGTAAACCAGAACGATGACCAGCGCGAGAAGGATGGCTTGCCATCCCTTTTCGGTGAGTTGACGGCTTACCTGTTGACTAATTGCGGTGCGGCTGATGTTGGATGCGGCAGGGTCCTGAACCGGATAGTCATTCCGCAACATCTGTTCGACGCGCTCGACAAGCACCTGATTGTCACGGATATCAAGCGGTGTTGTGATGATCACGCGGTCGGCGCCTCCATAGCTCTGGATGGCGCTTTGCGAGAGATCGATTCCCCCCGAAGACAACTCGCTCAACGACTGACGAATCTGGGCCGTGTCTACAGGTTCACTGAATTGAACTGTGAACTCCGTCCCGCCCGTGAAGTCGATTCCCAAATTCCAGCCTCGAATCTGGGGAACGAGAAGAAGGGCACTGATCAAGATCAATGCCATGGAAAGGGGGACAAAAAACTTCGCCTTACCGAGGAAGTCGTATTGCCGCATCCGCGCTCTCCCTCCTACAACGCCTGTACGCGTCGAGCCCACTGAGACTTGATACGGTTGGCCTTGTTTTTGTGAATTGCGTTGTGCTTTGCCGCCTTGTCCAGCGCCTTGTTCAGGGCGGGAATCAATGCCTGCGCAGCATCCCGGTCGCCGGAAGCAACCTGCGCTTTCAGGTCTTTGACGATCCGCCGAAATGCGGACTTCCTTGCGCGGTTCATTCCACGACGTTTCTCACTCTGTCGCAATCGCTTTTCTGCAGAACGGATATTAGGAATTTCAATCACCTCGAACACAATGTCGATCCCACCTATGGGAAGGACAACGAATGTTAGCGGAAGCGCAAGAGCGAATCAAGGAATTCCCGGTGTCAATGGATCTTCATTCCCTCCTATGCTTGTCGCTCTCCGTCGATCGGTGGCGCTCTCAGCAGAGAGGCAAGTTTGTGGGCAAGCGTGTCTGCCAGGTCGTCACGATTGGAGAGCTTAACGCGGACAAGGTCAAGCCGGCGACGGATGTCGTGAACCAGCGGATGATCCGTATGGGCGTGTGTTGAGATCAGCAAGGGTTTGCCGCAAGCGAGCGCCTGCTCCACGGCGGGGACGAAGTCGGGGGACACAAGCTCCATTGGAGCGATCTCGTCGATGACCACCAGCGCGATCGTCGGATCGGCGACGGCGTTGCGGATCGCGGCGATTCCGACTGCGTTCAGATCGGCAAGACAGACCCGGTATCTCCCGATCTGGCGGCCGTCCGTCTGATGAATGTGAGCAAGGACCCCGGCGTGGCCGGTGGCAAGGTCGGTAACCGAGAACCCGACTCGGTGACCGCACTTGCGGATCTCCGATGTGACCATCCCACCTGCTTTACGATCAAGTCCAGAGACCGCACTCAGGATCAACGTCGTCTTGCCCACTCCGGGGCGCCCTGTGAGAACGATGCCGCAGTTGTTCATCTTGTTCCACCATTCTATCCTTCCTTAAGGGACGGGAGTGAAACCGGGGATGAAGGCGACTGCGGAAGGTTCTTCGTTTTCCGCTGCGCGAAACAGGACTCGTCCGCTTCCCGTTCCATCAGGTGGTCGGAGGCGCTGTGCACCTCGACAATATGAGCGAATCTCGGATCGCACATCTTGACATGGATGCGTTCTTTGCTGCGGTGGAGCAACGCGATGATCCCCTACTGCGAGGCAAGCCGGTCGTTGTCGGAGGACTCGGGGCACGCGGCGTCGTGGCAACGGCTTCTTATGAGGCGCGGACGTTCGGGATCCACAGTGCGATGTCGACTGCGCATGCCCGCAGACTGTGCCCAGGGGGGGTGTTCCTCGCCCCCCAATTCGACAAGTACCGGCGCGTATCGGGACGCGTGATGGGGATTCTTCGGTCCGTTTCGTCGTCCATCGAGCCGATCTCTCTGGACGAAGCGTTCTTCGACCTGTCTGCGTCCGCATCGACCCTGGATGATGCAGCGCAGATCGCCAGCGACGTCAAGCGTCACGTATGGCGCGAAACGCGACTCTCCTGTTCGGTCGGCGTGGCGCCGAATCGATTTCTTGCCAAACTCGGTTCCGAGCTGGACAAGCCAGACGGGTTCAAGGTTATTCACCCCGACGAGGTTGACAGCGTGCTTGCGCCACTTGGTGTTGGGCAGCTGTGGGGGGTCGGCCGAGTGACGGAACGACGTCTTTGCAGTATGGGTCTACGAACGGTCGCCGATCTTCGGACCGTTCCTTCGGCGCTGCTGGATCGCGAATTCGGACAGATGGGACGAGTTCTCTATCGGCTGGCGCGCGGTCAAGATCCGACGCCGATTCGCACACGACGAGACTCTCGATCGATTTCCCGTGAGATCACGTATCCACTGGATCTCAAAGATCCGATCGAGATGGAGGCGTCGCTCCGCGGAATGGCACACGAAGTCGGGGTTCAACTCGCGGAGCAACATCTTGCGGCGAGAACCGTGCGGATCAAGGTGCGATTCCCCGACTTCCGAACCGAGACCCGCCAAATCGGTCTTGCCGTACCGACATCCTCTCCCCACTTGATCGGCGAATTGGCGGTTCACCTGCTCCACGAGAGAGCGGAGGTGGGGAACCATGGCGTGCGATTGCTTGGCGTCGGCGTGTCTCGGCTCTCCGCGGCATCCGTACGGCAGCTGTCGTTGTTTGATGACGTGGACGGTGGAGCCCAAGATGGCTTGGGTGCTTCATTCCGCTAGGCGCCGAGTGGCTGCGCGGACAAACCGAAGAGGTAAGGAAATGTTGCACCGCGGTAGAGATAGGTTGCCGTTGGCCCGGTCCGTTCGTACTCTAACGGGCAAAGAGGTGATCGACATGGGGTGGAAGGCAGGTCTTTCTGTGGGGGTGTTGTTGGCTGTTCTCGGGTTGACGGCACTGGCGATTCCGCTTTGCGATTACAACTCAGCTCGCTCTGAACTCAGCGACCTGCAGATTTCTTTCTCGTACAACTACCACAACGACCCCTACGGCCTGGAGGAATTCGATGTCAGTGCCGGGCGCCTCAAGGTTGGATACAGCACGCTGTTCGATTCGCCGCTCTTCGGCTACGACTACTCAGTTGACGGAGACACCACCATCTCGGTGCTTGAGCTGTCAACGTATCGAATTGATGCTCAGGGAAGTTTGAAGTGGTTCTTGGAGCAAGATCGCGAAACAAGCGCTGTGCGGCCGACATTCGTGTTCGCCGGGCTTTCGACGGGTGCGACATCTGCTTCGGAACAGCTCTCCATCTCGATTCTTCTCGGAGTGGGAACAGGACGGTTCAATGATGTGACGCCCCTTGCCAAGGCGGTGCGGATCGATGAGATTCTCTACGCTCATGGGAGCCTCACGGAACACCTCGCCGACGTGGATCTCCTATCGTTGGCGCGGGAGATCGACAACATTGAAGCCTATCCTTCACGCGCCGAACTGCTGACCATCATCGAGCGGCAGATTCTGTTCAGCAGTGGTGTGGTTGTCGAAGAAGGATTGGACGCGACCGATTTGGCGGCGATCGAGGCGATTCTCGACGACGACCGGCTGGCGCGGTACTGTGGTGGGGATGTGCGATTGGGGCTGGAATACGAGCTGGTCGATCCGGCGCACGGTCCGAACGACCTTCTCGCGACACTGTCCGCCAAGTATGCGTTCACGACGACCCCAAGCTCTCAGTTCTTGATTTCGTCCGCCGTCTCCGGGGCCTACAACATCCGGCAAGCCAATCGCATCGAGCTCTCCACCTCTTACAACTACCTCGCCAGCGAGACGTACAGCCTTGCCGTGTCGTACGACTTCCTGCGCGAGCAGTTTCTCTCCCTGGATGGTGTCATCGGCGATCCCACGGCGTCTCACAACATCTCGCTAAACCTGAACGTTACGCCGACCGCGAACACGCTCGTGACCGCGAGTGTGCGGCTCTGTCATGAGAAGCATTTCACCGAATGGTGTAGCGACATCAACTTGTCTCTTGGGTTGGACCTGTTCTAGCGGCTTCGGTTCGATCGGTCGTCCATACGGACGACTTCCTCAACCACGCGCTGCATGAGCCCTTCTCCAAGGCGAAACGCAGCTTCGGGGGCAGCGAACCACTGAATCTCGGCGATCTCATCGGGATCGGGGGTTGGCTCGCCGGTAAGGGAGATCTGATAGAACAACATGATCCAGTGAAGAGGAACGCTGGATCCGATTCTCCCCTCAGCGCGGATCAATCGACCGATCACGCAGCCGCACTGAAGCTCTTCGCCGATTTCGCGACGGATTCCATCCGCCGGCGACTCGCCGAATCGGAGGAATCCGCCGGGCAGGGACCAGCGGTTCTCCGAGAGCCCTCGGGAAGACTTCGCCAACAGGATGTTGCCTTCTCCGTCGCGGCAGACGGCTTCGACGACGACACGAGGCATCGTGGCATGAATGGCCTGCTTCACCAATGGGTCGACGTCCGAACGTTGCGGAAGATCATCCTTGCAGGGCCAGTTCTCGGGATGGTGGGCCAGGGCGGGTACGACGAACAGGCTGTGCGGTGTTGTGGGAAGGGGCGCGATCGCCTGATAAGAAAACGGCAGTTCATCTTCCATCGGAAGCTTCCACAGCCCACCGCGTTTCACCAAGAAGACGTGCCCGTCAGTCTCTGCGTAGTAGTTCATTGCGAATCGTCTGATCTTAACCGTTGCGAATCCATGGCGCCGCCTTGAGGGTCGTGCGGTCGGTTGGGATAATGCGGCGCCTTGTGCATGGGGAGAGTGATTGCCTGATGCCATTGGTTGGGAGTGGTTCCACAGACCCTGGGAGTGAGGAGCAATCGTGAGCCGGTCCACAATGAAGCTACCGAAGAAATCGATCGATGAAGTGCTTGCCCCGTTCTCACGGAGAGCAGCAAGTGTCATTCCAATTTTGCAGGCGATTCAGGCTGAGTACGGATACCTCTCGGAAGATGCCGTCAAACGCACGGCACTGCATGCGTGCGTTCCCGAGAGTGCCGTATTCGGCGCAGCCACCTTCTACTCTCAGTTCCGATTGGTCCCACCAGGAGAGCATCTGGTCCGCGTTTGCCAGGGCACGGCTTGCCACGTACTCGGAGGGGCTGATGTTCTCGATTCTCTGTGCGAGGAGTTGGAGATCGATGAAGGCGGGACCACCGCCGACGGGTTGTTCACGTTGGAATCGGTGAGGTGCCTTGGCTGCTGCAGTTTGGCGCCGGCGGTGATGATCGATGGCGAGACATACGGTCGCGTGACTCGTGCGGCGCTTCCCGGGATTCTCGGACGATACCGGAGAGGGGATGTCTCGTGAGCACGCCTGTGATCGAAGTGCGAGTCGGGCTGGCCACGTGCGGGATTGCCGCCGGCGCAGAGCATGTCTACGATGCCATGCTTCGGAGTCTGGAGCAACACGATCTCGATGTATCCGTGAAGCGCGTCGGCTGCATGGGAATGTGCTACAACGAGCCGCTGGTTGAAGTGGTGGATGCGCGTGGCGAGACCACGGTCTACCGTCAGATCAAACCGGAGGATGTCGAACGTCTGGTGAGCGAACACCTTGTCGCCGGGGTGCGTGTTGACGATCTTGCGGTCATCGAAGATGAGTTCCTCCGCAACCAGGTTCGCATCGTCCTAGAGAACTGCGGTGTGATCGATCCCGAGTCCCTTGACGAGTACCGGGCGCAAGGCGGATATGATGGACTGCGCCGCGCGCTTCTACAGATGTCTCCAGCGGATGTCATCGACGAGATCAAACACTCTGGGCTTCGCGGACGTGGCGGTGGCGGGTTTCCGACGGGCATGAAGTGGTCGTTCGGCGCCAAGGAAGCGGGGCCGGAGAAATACCTCGTCTGCAATGCCGACGAGGGTGATCCCGGAGCGTTCATGGATCGCAGCGTGCTCGAAGGCGACCCTCATCGCGTTCTTGAAGGAATGGCGATCGCGGCGTATGCGATCGGCGCTTCATCCGGCTATATCTACGTCCGAGCCGAGTACCCTCTCGCGATCGAGCGGCTGGAGAAAGCCATTGCGGATGCCCGCGCGGAAGGATTCCTTGGGTCCGGAATTCTTGGCACGGGGTTCTCCTTCGACGTCACGATCAAGGCCGGAGCGGGAGCATTTGTGTGCGGAGAAGAGACGGCACTGATTGCCTCGATCGAAGGCAAACGTGGCGTGCCACGACGCCGACCTCCGTATCCGACGACGGCGGGGCTATGGGGCAAACCGACTGTCATCAACAACGTGGAGACACTGGCCAACGTCCCGTGGATTCTTCGGCACGGCGCCGCCGCGTTCGCCTCGTACGGAACGGAAGGAAGCAAAGGCACCAAAGTGTTCGCTCTTGCGGGAAAGATCAAGCGCAGTGGGTTGATCGAAATCCCCATGGGGATCTCGATTTCCGATATCGTCTTCAAGATCGGTGGCGGTGTTCTCAACGACAGGGCGCTCAAAGCTGTCCAGATGGGCGGGCCTTCCGGAGGGTGCATCCCCGCATCGATGGCCGATGTTCCGGTGGACTACGAGTCCCTGAAAGAAACGGGGGCGATCGTCGGCTCCGGAGGGATGATCGTTCTTGATGACGCAACGTGCATGGTGGATGTCGCCCGATATTTCCTCGACTTCACCCAGAAGGAATCCTGCGGGAAGTGCACATTCTGCCGTATCGGCACCAAGCGCATGCTGGGCATGCTTGAGAAGATGTGCCGTGGAGAAGGGGGCGTGGAGGACATCGATCGGTTGGTTGAGCTCGGAAACACGGTGAAATCGTTCTCCCTGTGCGGGCTTGGGCAAACCGCGCCCAATCCGGTGTTGACCACGACGCGCTACTTTCGTGACGAATACCGGGCTCATCTCGAGGACGGACGATGTCCGGCCGGCGTATGCCGCGAACTGATCGCCTATCGGATCGATTCCGAAGCTTGCCGTGACTGCAAGTTGTGCGTGCGCCAATGCCCGGTCGATGCGATTTCTCAAGGCGACGGAGCGTTCCAGGTGATCGATGAATCCGTGTGCGTGAAGTGCGGGCGTTGCTTTGCGGCCTGTCCGTTCGATGCGATCACCGTGCACTCCGGGAAGGTAACAGCATGAGCGACAACGCAACGATGATCATGATGACGATCGATGGTCGGCCGGCAACGGGGAAGCCTGGCGAGATGATTCTTTCCGTCGCCCGGCGCCTTGGAATTGATATCCCCGCACTCTGCGCGGACGACCGGCTGGAACCGTTTGATTCTTGTGGCGTTTGCGTGGTCGAGGTGGAGGGCAAGGGCGTCGTGAAGTCCTGCTCGACGCCGATTGAAGACGGAATGATAGTGATCAGCGATTCCGAGGCGGCGCGCAAGGTTCGGAAAGCGTCGTTGGAGCTTCTCCTGTCCAACCATTGGGGGGATTGTATCGCTCCGTGTCAGGCAGCCTGCCCCGCTCACACCGATTGCCAAGGCTACGTGACCCTTGCTGCCAACGGATGGTTTGACGGTGGATTGAAACTGCTGTACGAACACCTTCCGTTTCCCGCTTCATTTGGCAGAATCTGTCCCGCGCCCTGCGAAGATGCTTGTCGCAGGACCATTGCCGAGGAGCCCCTTCAAATCCGCCACCTCAAGAGATTCCTTGGCGATCGGGACGTGGACTACACGCCGTCGGTCGCCGAAGCAACGGGGAAGCGCGTCGCCGTGGTTGGAGGCGGCCCGGCCGGGCTTTCCGCTGCGTATTTCCTGAGGCGACGTGGACATACCGTCGTGGTGTTCGAGGCGATGCCAAGAATGGGAGGAATGCTTCGCTACGGAATCCCCGAGTACCGCCTTCCACACAGCGTGCTCGACCGGGAGATCGACGTCTTTCGACGGATGGGAATCGAACTCAGGAACGGCGTGCGACTCGGGGCGGATATCAGCTATCAGCAGCTGGCCGGCGAGTATGACGCCGTCTTCCTCGGAATTGGCGCATGGGGCGCCCATGGGATGGGAATTTCCGGTGAGGAGCATCCGGCCGTGACCCAAGGGACCGACTTCCTCCGTCAGGTCAACAATGGGGATCGCCCCCAGCTTCCGTCACGCGTGGCGGTGATTGGAGGCGGGAACACGGCGATGGATGCCGCTCGATGTGCTCGCCGTCTCGGAGCGGACGTCACCGTAATCTATCGGCGGACTGAAGAGGAGATGCCGGCCTTGGCGCACGAAGTCGCGGAGGCGCAGGACGAACAGGTGTCGTTCCGATTCTTGACGCAGCCGGTCGAGTTTCTCACGGACGGCGATTCTCTCCGCGGGATACGTTGCGTGCGCATGGAACTCGGCCAGCCCGATGAAAGCGGCCGGCGAAGACCGATTCCGGTCGAGGGATCGGAATTCGTTGTCGAAGTCGAAGCGGCCCTTCTTGCCGTTGGACAGGCGGTGGATTCGAATTGTCTTACCGACAGCGGGATCGCTGTGGACCGACGGGGGAGACTGGTCGCCGACCCGCGGACAGGACAGTGTTCGGAACCACGGGTGTTCGCGGGAGGCGATGCTGTGACCGGACCGAGTATCGCCGTGGAGGCGGTTGGTGCGGGGCACAGAGCCGCAGATGCGATCCATCGAACTCTCCGCGGCCAGGCGGCGTCCTCCGACCCGGCATATGCTCACGCAAAAGAGGATGTGACCTTCTCCGACATCGGACACCCGGCGACCGCCCCCAGAATTCGAACTGCGGTTCGGGCTGCGGAAGCAAGGATTCTCGATTTCGATGAGTACGAAGCTGCACTTGCCGACGACGAAGCCGTGGTTGCCGGGCAACGGTGTCTCGAGTGCGGATGCATGTCGTTCAATGATTGCGCGCTGCGGGATTACGCAAGCGTGGTGGAAGCGGACCAACACGCCTACGCCGGCGAGCCCCCCCGCAAGCGGCGCGACGAACGTCACCCATTCATCGTTCGCAAGGTCGGCAAGTGTGTGCAGTGTGGGCGCTGCGTTCGAGTATGCCGCGATGTCTGCGGTGTTGCGGCGATCGAATTCTCCGGACGGGGGATCGATACGGAGGTTCAAGCGCCGTTCAATCGCGCATGGCAGGATTCGGACTGCGTATCCTGCGGAGCGTGTGTGGATGCATGCCCCACGGGAGCGTTGTATGACAAGGCAGCGCTTGCCAAACAGGTTCCGCTTGATCTCGATCGAACCAGCACGATTTGCGCGCTCTGCGGCGTCGGCTGCGAGATCGATGTGCTGACGTTTCACGGTGACTACATGCGCACCGTTCCCAGCGACGGCAAGAGCATCCTTTGCGCCCGAGGTCGATACGGGTGGCATGCGATTGCTTCCCAGCCGAGGATTGTCTCGCCGATGATTCGGCGAGGCAGTGTGTTGGTCG
>RXOA01000015.1 GCA_003979035.1 Candidatus Bipolaricaulota bacterium | reverse complement strand
GTGGAGTCACGCCGGGCGATCCGTAGGCTCCATGGCGGCGAGGCCGAGGTTGGTGTCGTACATTGCCGGACGCCGATCGGCGAAACGATCGTTCCATCGATTGAGCGCCTTGTCACGTGCCTGGGAAGGATCGATCTCCATGACGACTGTTTCCACGGCGTCGGATGGCCCACTGTAGAGCAATGTGCCATCGGGAGACACCATCTGACTGCAGCCGGTGAACGTCAGCCGCTCTGCGGTCCGGTGTTCGAACCCAATCCGGTTCGCCGTCACGGTGAACACACCGTTCTCCAATGCTCGGGTGCGCATCGTGAGTTGGGCGTAAACAGGCATCACCAGATTGGAAGGATGGGCGATGATCTCCGCGCCACGCAGCGCCAGCGTCCGTGCCGCCTCGGGGAAGAAGTGATCGAAGCAGATCAGAAGCCCCACCCGTGCGCCGCCGACATCGACGACATCAAGGATCGTATCTCCCGGTGAGAACCACCGCTTCTCTTCGGCGAACAGGTGGATCTTCCGGTAGCGGAGAACAAGGCCGGCGGGATCGACAAGGACTGCGGTGTTGTAGAACCTTCCGCTGTCGTCTCTCTCGGGGAGTCCGGCGGCGATCGCGCATCCGTGCTGCCGCGCGAAGCGTGACAGGGTCTGAGTCGTCGATCCTTCGGGAACAGGCTCGGCAAGTTGCTCGACCTCTTCGAGCGAGGCGAACTGATAGCCGGTCGCAAACAACTCGGGAAGAACCCACAGGTCGGCATGGCAAGAGGCCATCGCGTTGCAGACATCGAGCGCGTTCTGCTTGATTGCGCCAAAGACAGGATTGGTCTGGACGATGCCGATCTTCATTGTGCGCGGATCTTACCCCTGCCGGGGGCGTCGCTGCCACCCCTTCAGCGAGACAAGCTCGAAGCGTCGGCTCCGGGGTTCAAGTCTCGTCGGCAGGGCCGACTTTCGACCGAAATCTAGAGACGCGCTCGACTCCCGACTTTGATCCGAGGGTCCATCAGTGCGTACGAGAGGTCGAGGATCATCAGGGTGAACAGATGGATTCCGGTGATCACGACAAGCAGTCCCATCATGAGCGGCGTATCCGCGTAGGAGGTCGCCGTGAAGAACAGCGTTCCGATTCCCGGCCACTGGAAAATCGGTTCGACCAGAAAGCCTCCCCACAGCGATGCAGCGAAGCCTCCTGCAATCAATGTCAGTGTCGCCGGTGACGATACACGCCCCCCCAGTCGGTAGATGACTTTTCGTTCGGGAAGACCGCGAGCCCGTGCTGCGTCGAAGTAATCTTCACTGAATGCGTTTAGGGAGATGTTCCTCACCCGATTGGCGGTGATCCAGATGCTCGCGAATACCAAGGTCAGGAAAGGCAACGTGAAGTGGGGGAAGAACTCCTTCGCCCACGGCCCAAGCTCGGCCCATGTTGCAGGAAGCGTGTAGACCCAAGGATCGGAAGGGGCAATGGGAATGTCGTAGAAGAAAAGCCTCACGGCAAACATTGCCAGCACAAAGGGAGGGACTCCGGCGAGCACAATGGAGAGCGCCGTCGTTGTCCGATCGAGGGCCGTTCCAGGCTTGGATCCGTTTCGAAGGCCGAGGTACGTGGCGAGAAGCGCCTGAACAAGAAACGCCCCGCCGAACAGGATGGCTGTGGGGATCATCGCTTCGGCGATGATCCTTATCACAAGGCTATCCTTCGGCGTGTGGGTCGTGTGGATGACCGTTTGCGTATGAGAGGTGGCCGAACTCGAGTCGCACTGTCTTCAGGAATAGGTTGCCGGCACGGACAACGAATGGTTTGTCGAATCCGTATGCCTGTTCCAGTGCCTGCAGAACCTCCTCACGGAAGGCAGGTGCCTCCTCGGGCTCGATGGCCCCTGAGATGAGAGCCCCCTGCACGGCCCTGGCCGCATCCCAGCCAAGGGTTTGATGAACGACGAACTCGATCTGTCCGTTGAGTAGAACAGCGTAGGCGAAGACAAGAACGGCATAGATAAGAACGAAGTGAACAACGCGCACTCCCGCGTAGCGCCAGAAGGATGATCCCATGACACTCCCAGTTGGATATCGGATTTCCCGCCGGCTCCGAGGGAGTCGAGACGTGTGCTTCGGCCGGACACAATTGCGCAGCACGAACGCGCAGCACCCCCAACTGAGCTTTTATTGCAGGAACAAACACAGTCTAGCAGTCATGAGTCGGTGCGGCACGGGCACCGACAGGATCGAAGAAGAAGTCGCGATGAGCCACCTTACGGACAGCGTAATGCCTGGATCTACGGGCCTCCCGGTGCCGATCGGCTCCTGCAGCTTGGCCCGCCCCCCGGCTTTGATCCGTGGATCCATCAGACCGTAGGAGAGATCAGGCGCCATGACACCGGGCAGATCGATCCCCGTGATGACGGCAAGCATCCCCATCACCATGGGAAGTCAGGCTGCCATGGCGCCCCGCAAGAAGAGCGAGCCAGCCGATCCCCGGCCACGGGAAGATCGATTCCAGCAAGAAGCCTCCCCATAGAGATGCGGCGGGACCGGTGGCGATGAGCGTCTATGCGGGGGCGGCGGGTACGCGATGACCGATGCGATAGGGGGCCTTCCGTTCCGCGAAAGCATACCGCACAGAGTGAACCTAGCTTCATAACGCTTCTCGCGCACCTTGCCCGCCTCTTCGCAGCTTCTCCAAGAGACACGTTTGGCTGACAAGGAGTCTCCTGCCAGCGTGTCGTGACAGACTCGGGCTCGCCATGGCACGCTTGGAGGTGTGGACCTTCCCCACAAGGAAACGAAGTCGAGTTGGCTCGGGCATCTTGATCAAGTAGGAAAGAGCGTTCTCGGCCGAAGTCAGTGAAGGTTGACATCGTGAGATCTGCAGGTCACGCTTAGATTGTCATGACCACATCCAGGGAAGCATCGCGTGAGATCGAATCGTTGCGGGGAGAAATCCGCCGTCACAACGTGCTCTATCACGTCTACGATGCTCCGGAGATCCCGGATTCGGAATACGATCGATTGTTTCAGCGGTTGCTTGCACTCGAAGCGGCGCACCCGGAGCTTGTTACGCCGGATTCGCCGAGCCAGCGTGTCGGAGCAGCGCCTTCCGCCGGATTCGAGTCTGTCGAACATGGTGTGCCGATGCTTAGCTTGAGCAATGCATTCGATGTGGAATCGCTTCTGGCGTTCGATCGGCGTGTTCGCTCTCTGGTTGAGTCGGACCGGGTTCTTTACGTTGCCGAGCCTAAGTTGGATGGACTTTCCGTTGAGTTGGTGTACGAAGACGGTGCACTTGTCCGTGGCGCAACAAGGGGCGATGGGATTCACGGGGAGGATGTGACCGCCAATCTGCGGACTGTGCGCGGGATTCCGCTGCGGCTTCAGCCTGTAGGCGGCGCAGTCCCTTCGCTGCTGGAGGTGCGCGGCGAGGTGTATGTGGAGACGGCGGCGCTCGAGAAGCTGAATGAAGAACGGCTCCGCCTTGGGCTCGAGCTGTTTGCCAATCCCCGCAACCTTGCCGCCGGCTCGCTGCGCCAACTCGATCCGACTGTGACGGCGACAAGACCGCTACGAATCTTCTGCTATGACCTTGGCCGAACGCAGGGGCTGGAGATCAAGACGCAATCCGAGTTGCTGGACCGTCTGCCGACGCTGGGGATCCCGGTGAATTCCCTCTACCAACGATGCGACGGAATCGAAGAGGCAATTGCGTTCTATGAGCGCCTCAGAGAGATGCGGGACGAGCTTCCGTACGAAGCGGACGGTGTCGTGATCAAGATCGAGTCGTTCTCTTTGCGGCACCGTGCGGGGCAGATCTCACGCAGTCCGCGATGGGCGATTGCCGCCAAGTTCCCCGCCGAACAGGGGATCACGATCCTGCGAGATATTGCTGTTCAGGTGGGGCGAACCGGAACGCTCACGCCGGTGGCGGTGCTCGATCCGGTTCGTGTTCGCGGCGTGGAGATCAGCAGCGCGACCCTGCACAACGAGGACGAGATCCGTCGCAAGGATCTTCGGATTGGAGACACCGTCGTCGTTCAGCGTGCCGGAGACGTGATTCCGCAAATCGTCGCTGCGATGGTTGATCGGCGTACCGGATCGGAACGGGAGTTCGCGATGCCTATACGCTGCCCGGTTTGCGGCTCCCCGACCGTGCGGCATGAAGAACAAGCCGCGCAACGTTGTGTGAATGTCTCGTGCCCGGCGCGGATCAAGCAGTCCCTCCTGCACTTCGTTTCCAAAGGGGGGCTTGACGTTGAGGGGATCGGACCGAAACTCATCGATCAAGTCGTGGACAACGGACTTGTGACTCGAGCAGACGACTTGTTCCGCCTGAGTGTGGGGCAGTGGGCGGCGCAGGAGCGAATGGGTACGAAATCTGCGCAGAACATCGTTGACGCTCTGGAGAAGGCGAAGAAGACAACATTGGACCGCTTCCTGTTCGCCTTGGGAATCCCGGAAGTGGGTGCGTCGTCGTCGCGGCTTCTTGCCGGCGCCTTCCAGTTCCTGGATGGCGTGATCGCCGCCGATCGAGATGCCTTGCTCGCCGTGCCGGACATTGGGCCGGCGACCGCCGACGGAATCCTCGATTTCTTTGGTTCGGACGCCAATCGGCAGTTGGTGGATGGCCTGCTTGCCGCCGGAGTCACCCCCGGCAATGCCGAAGACAAGGCTCTACATCGGTCCGAAGCGCTGGCCGGTCTTACGTTTGTCCTGACAGGGACCTTGTCGACGATGTCTCGCGACGAGGCGGCGGAGAAGATCCGTGAACAAGGCGGGGCGGTAGCTTCGTCGGTGAGCCGCAAGACGAATTTTGTCGTCGTCGGCGAGAATCCGGGCAGCAAGGCATCCAAGGCGACGGGTCTTGGTATTCCGACGATTGATGAGGCCGAGTTCTCCAGGGTCCTCGAGCGTGAAGGGAGTGCCGGTTCGAGCGTCTCCGGAAGGCCGGTCGGAAACCAACAAGGCGTACGGAGGGACGATGGGTCAACCCTGTTTGCTTGATCTTGAGCGAGAAGACGTCGCAGCATGGATGCGCGAGATGCGACAGCCGCAGTTCCGGGTGAACCAGGTTTGGCAAGCTGTGTACGTGGAACTGGTCGATACGGCCGAGCAAATCACCACATTGCCTCAGGCACTTCGCCGCGAGCTTCAGCAGGCTTTCCCTGCATGTGTTTGTGCCGTTGATGCCGAACAAGTCAGTGCCGACCTCCGAACCAAGAAAGCGCTTCTGCGATTCGCCGACGGAGCGACCGTGGAAGCGGTTCTGATGACGTACGCCCATCGCCGTACGGTGTGTGTATCGACTCAGGTGGGATGTGCGATCGGGTGTTCGTTCTGCGCCACCGGCAGGCAGGGATTTGTGCGCAATCTCTCCGTGGGGGAGATTGTCAGTCAGGTGCTGCACTTCGCGCGCCTGCTGCACCGATCGCCGGATGTCGAGACGAGCGGCGGGGGAGGACGCGTCACCAACGTTGTTTTTATGGGGATGGGTGAACCCTTCCTGAACCTTGACGCGACCTTCAATGCGATCCGGCGACTGAATGACCCCGATGGATTCCGCCTCGGGGCCCGCTCCTTCACCGTGTCCACGGCAGGGATCGTGCCGGGAATCGATCGGCTAGCGAACGAGCTCCCGCAGGTGAATCTGGCGGTATCTCTTCATGCCGGCTCCGATGTCCTGCGAAACGTGCTCGTTCCTGTCAACCGGACATTCCCTCTCCGCGAGTTGATCGCGACGTGCCGCCGGTACATTGAGAGCACCGGACGAAGGATCACCTTCGAGATCGCGCTGATCGAAGACGTGAACGACAGCCTGATGCACGCCAAGGAGATTGCGGCGCTGCTTCACGGTTTGATTGCTCACGTGAACCTGATCCCGCTCAATCCGGTTCGCGGCGACGCTTTTCTTCCCAGTCCGCGCAAGCGAGTCGCGGCATTCGCCGACATGTTGAGAAGCCGGGGAATTCCAACTACAGTGCGCTTGGGACGTGGAGTCGGAATCGATGCGGGATGCGGACAGCTGCGCAGCAGACGTGGGCATCCGACTACGGCAGATTGAGGAGACCGCGGTAGTAGTCGAGCGCGTCGTGCCCCCAACTGTCGCTGATGTGAGACAGCCCTTGCTTGACCAGTTGACGGGTCCGCTCGCGGGAAACCCCCATCATTCTAGCTGCATCAGCGAGCGAGTAGGGGCAACCATCCTCAATCCCGTAATGAAGACGGATCGCCAGCGCTTGGCGGGCGGGAAGCTTGTCGAGGGCCCGTTTGAGATCATCCTGGAAGAGAAGGCGAAGCGCTTCATGTTCGGCATCCGATGATTGGTCGGCAACTCTGTCCTCAAGCGTTTCTTCGGCTTCCGCGTGCGTCGGCTGATCCAACGAAACGATCTCGGAAACCTGCTGTTCGATCTGACGAAGTCGATCGACCGACATGCCGAGGAGATTCGTGATCTCCGCATCGTCGAAGCGGCCGCCTTCCGAGAGAGCCCGAAGTTGCTGCAGGCGGCGAATCGCGCGGAACATGTAATCAGGAATGCGAATCATGCGAGAGTATTGAGTGATCGCAGACAGGATCGCTCGGCGGATCCACCAAGTGGCGTACGTCGAGACGCGGAAGCCTCGGTCGGGATCGAACCGGTCGATCGCTTCGATCAGGCCGAGGTTCCCTTCCTGGATGAGATCGAGCATCGGCAACCCGGCGTCGGCATATTCGCGCGCGATGCGCACCACGAGACGGAGGTTCGATGTGATCAGCGTCTCGCGCGCTCGAGCGATCCCGTTCCGCATGTCGCGGGCGAGGGACGCCTCCTCCGCAGCGGACAGCACCGGGAAGTGCGAGATGTCTCGGTAGTAGATGTTGAGGAGATCGGGAGCATCTCCCGCCGTTCTCGCTGCCTGTCGCGCCACGCTTGATCACCTCCCGTCTCACCAACGGGAACTTTACGATACGTCAAGGAAAAACCCAAGAACTCCGACCTAGTGACTCGGAAGCAGCCTCTCATCGAAGCGAACCTCAATCACATCGAGTTCACGGACGCGGGTTGGAACGTCGAGTCGCTGCGCAAGGTTGGGTTGAGTGCGCTCGTCATCGCCGGACACAAGTTCCTTCACGTAGAGCCCGGCATCGGTGAGGAGTTCGATCTCTGCTTCGTTGCCGCTGTGTGCCACAAGACGTGCTTCCATCAGGTGGCGGACTCGGGTGCGGTTCGCGCGGCGATGGGCGACGCGTTCAGGAGTTTGCTGGTGGATCTCGCCGACGAGGGAATCCAGTGCCGCCGCCAGATTGTCTCGTTCCACGGGGAGATCGCTAACGATACGGGCGACGTAGCGCTTGAGGTTCCTTGTCTCCTTGACTACGGCCACGGCGCTCGACGGCACGAATCGCAGGTCACCGACCTCGACTCGATCGGTTGCGTCGCGGTTGATCTCGTCCCGGAGCGGCGAGAGATCCAGTGTGCGAACACGAGGCGAGCGGATTTCCAGCACGAACGGCCGTCCGTTTCCGAGCATGCGGGCGTCGATGTCTTCGCGTCCGGCTCCATGAAGACAGGCGCCTTCGGCGTGCGCGGCGCGGACAAGCGGTGCTCCAACCCACTCTTCCACGGATTCAGGATACTGCCGTCCGGTTCCCTGACACGCGGAACAGCCGCGCCCCCGGCACGCACGACACGGCCAGTGGGTCTGAGGGATGCCCCGAACAAGCTTGCGATAGCGTCCATAGACGTAGAGGGAAGCGAGTCTTGCTTCGAGACGGTCTGTTTCGAGGTTGATGAGGAACGTGACATCAGGGGTTTGGAATGACACCGTACCACCGGCAAGTGACTCGAACGCTTTGCCCACCTCGCGATTGAGCGCGTGCTTGAGCGGCTCGGCGTGGGAAAGGGCGTAGCGTTCGACCGCCAGCTGATCCGCCGTCTCGACTCGACTCGAGATCTTGGCTCCGAACAGGTATGTATTGAACGCAACGCCATCCATGGCGTCCGCTGCCCGCCGGGCCCAATCCTCGATTCGCGAGAACCATCCGCCGCAGATCCAACACGCCGTTGCGTGACTGTCAGCATGTTCGTCATCCGTTGGCAAAACGGGAGCGCCTGTTCTTCCATGGCGATCGTCATGGGACATCGCAATCACCGTTCTCAATGCGTGTCCCCGCTCTTGGTTCGAGAGCCCGTGCCCACGCATTCCGAACGCTCGGCCAAGACAGGCATTGCAGATCGGTCCAGCCTGCAGCAGGGCAGACGCCTGCAGCAGCAGGGCGGCCCCGGGGGATGCAGCGGGATCGTCGCAATCGGATCGCTGCAACATCGGTTGATCATAGTCCGTCATCGTGTTTGTATTCTGGCCGACAATGGTGCCTTGCGCCAGCGGGAGTCATCGCGGATCAGGCTGATGCGGACTGCGCCCTGCGGGTGAGGGGACAAGCCGATAAACAAGAAACTATTGCTTGCAACTATTTTCTAGTGTATAGTCAATCGAACCCGAACGGGCAAACCTGGCGAAAGCTAGGGACGCAAAGTCACGGGCCTAAAGGAGGATACTCTCAAGGTCGCCGGACTGCCGAAGGCAAGACACTCGTGTTTGGGCGTAGCTCGATCTCTTGAGACGAGCGGAGCGTGCGTTCTTCACGACGATCTTCAATTCGTGCCGTCCTGCCGCCGAATCAGTCGACGATGGAGGACGGGTTTCCCCACCTCACGGTTTCGTTCTCTCCGGGTTCCTCCATGGGATCGGCGATGCTAGGCGCAGTCCACTTCGAACGAGGCGGACGAGGATGGCATTCTGGCTGAAGGTACCGATCGGGATTTCGGGACGAAGCGCGAGGAAATGGTGCGTCATGGAAAGGCAGTCGGTGCCTTCGTCCCTCCGCAAGTAAGCTCCCCACGGGGAGCTTACTTGTTTCTTTTGGCCGAAGAAGCAGTCTCGCATCGCCGAGAATCTTCGGTCCCGTTTGGCTCAGCCTTCGTCGTCGGCGTGTTCCAACCAGCCGCGGTCGCGGCTGCATACGCTCCCGGGCACGGACGGCGGAGGACGTGTACGCGCGATCCGTTTCCCGAGTGCGGCGTTCCGGGGCCGGGTGCCGCAGCGATTCGGAAATCTTTCTGTCCCGCGTTTTCGCTCGCCTTCGGAGCCGTCCGTTCCCCGAGACGTGTCATCCGGAGTCGGCTGGGCAGCTCAACGCAGAAGCGCCTCGGACCGGTGTGATGATCAACTCGAAGACTCCGGAGGACCGCTGTTGCATGGGGGCGCTTCGGTGGAGGCGCGGCATCCCGGATCATCCATGCAAGGCGGCGACGAAAGGATGGCGATCGGGGAGATCGGTTCTCTGATCGCGGGAGGCGTTCCGGTGACGATCTCCGGCGAGTCGATTGACTCAATGATGGACCTGCGGATTCACTAGGAGAGCGAAACCGCATCGGCGAACTCGTCGAGCTGAAGGTGCTTCGTGCCAGTGAGCCGGCCTGTGTTCACGTTGCATTGGATGAACGCAAGCTGGCGTGCTGTCTCGTTGTCGGGCGGACTGCGGCGGTTGATGTGGATTGTGGCGTGGCATACGATAGCTGCCTATGGGCACCGTTCGTTGGGCTCCATTTGTTGTGGCAACGGTGCTGTTTGTGGGTGTGTACGTCGGGATTCTCTCGGAGAAGGTCCATCGCACGATTGTCACCCTAAGCGGCGCCGCACTGATGCTCGTGCTTGGGGAATGGCTCGGCTTCTACAGCTTCGATCAGGCGATCGGAGAAGTCGATTTCAACACACTGATCCTTCTGCTCGGGATGATGATCGTCGTCCGGATCTTCAAGGCCACGGGGTACTTCGAATACCTCGCGATCATTGCGGCGAAGCTCGCCCGTGGACGGTCGTGGCTCCTGATGATCTACCTGGCCGTCATCACCGCGTTCTTGTCGATGATCCTCGACAATGTCACCACGGTGATCATCCTTGCTCCGATTACTTTCTCGATTGCCGACATTCTCGGGCTCTCTCCGATCCCCTTTCTGATGGGGGAGGTGCTGCTATCCAACGTCGGCGGCGTGGCGACACTGATCGGAGATCCGCCGAATATCCTCATCGGCTCCGCCGCCGGGCTTGGGTTCAATGACTTCCTCGTTCACCTTGGACCGATCGTCCTTGTGGCGGCCGGGGGCGTGATCGCAATCCTCCTGATTCGGTTTCACCGCGAGCTCCTGATCAAGCCGACGAACGTCGATCGAATCCTTGAAATCGATGCCCGCGGTGCGGTCACGGACTGGAGAACCACGAAGCGAATGCTGATCGTGATCGCGATCACCATCATGTTGTTCATCCTTCACGAACCGCTTGGGCTTGCGCCGGGGATCGTCGCCCTCGTCGCGGCTGCACTGGGACTGCTCTGGGTGCGTCCGGACCTGGAGCCTGTACTCAAGGACATACACTGGGATGTGTTGCTGTTCTTCGCCTCTCTGTTTGTGATCGTCGGCGGGTTGGATGCTTCCGGCGTGTTGAACAGCGTGGCCGAAGGTATGGCGAGGCTGACGCAGCAAGGAACGGTGTTTGCGGCGCTGGTCGTTCTATGGGGAAGTGCGCTGATGTCGGGATTGGTCGACAACGTCCCGTTCACCATCGTGATGTTACCCGTCATCGGAGCGCTGAGTGCCCGGGGCGTTGAGACCTCCGCGTTGTGGTGGGCTCTTGCACTTGGTGTCGGATTCGGCGGCAATGCGACGCCCGTCGGTGCCACGGCCAATGTCATCGTGATGTCGATGTGCGAGCATGCGGGGTCGCCGATTACGACCAAGCAGTGGCTCAAGACGGGCATGCTGACCACCGTGGGCTCGTGTTTGGTGGCAAGCCTTCTCTTGGTTGTGGCTCTGAAGATTGGGTGGATGTAGTCGAGTCGGCGGTTCCCGGCAAGATCGGACATGTGCCCCCATTGCGGGGCGCACATGGCCGGCGGGCATTCGCTGGGATCCCTTGCGGAACAGGGGACGTTCTGCCTAGGATGTCGTCCGATGGATACGCCTGGGCTCGCATGTGTGATTGCTTCGACGACAATCTTCGTTTTGACGTATGCCGTGATCCTATCCGAGAAGCTGCATCGTACAATCGTTGCGCTCACCGGGGCGGCGGCGATGGTGGCGATCGGAACCTGGTTGGGCTTCTACGATCTTCATGTCGCGGTCGCGGAAGTGGATTTCAACACGATTCTCCTGCTGATGGGCATGATGATCGTTGTCGGCTTGTTCAAAGAGACGGGATTCTTCCAGTACCTTGCGATCCGTGCCGCGAAGCTGGCCAAAGGTCGCCCGGTCTTCCTGCTTATCTATCTCGGCGCGGTGACCAGCTTGATTTCAATGGTGCTGGACAACGTGACGACGATCATCATTCTTGTCCCGGTGACCATCTCGATGGCCGATATCCTCGGGCTTCCGGCGATGCCGTTTCTGATCTCCGAGGTGATTCTCTCCAACATCGGCGGCGTGGCTACGCTGATCGGGGATCCTCCCAACATTCTCATCGGTTCCGCGGCGGGGTTCTCGTTCACGGACTTCCTCATCCACCTGGCGCCGATCGTTCTTGTGGTTTGGGCGGTGGCTCAGGTTGTGTTGGTCCTGATGTTCCGCAAGTCGCTTCGGAGCGATCCCGAGATGAGGAATCGCCTGATGGCGCTCGATGAGCGGCGAGCGATCATCAACCATCGCACCACTCGCAAGATGCTGGTCGTGCTCGGTTTGACGATCGTGCTGTTCCTCATTCACGAACGGCTGGCGTTCGATCCGGGACTGGTTGCACTGATTGGCGCCTGCATCGGTCTCGTTTGGGTCAGACCTGATCTTGAATCGATCCTCCGCGATATTCATTGGGACGTGCTGTTGTTCTTCAGCGCGCTGTTCGTGATCGTCGGAGGACTCGATGCAGCAGGGGTGCTCTCCGAATTGGGGGAAGGGCTCCAATCGCTGGCAGAGTGGAGTCTGCTAGGGGCTGTGGTCGTCGTCCTCTGGGGAGGGGCGCTTGCGTCGGGTGTCCTCAGCAATGTGCCGTTCACCATTGCGATGCTTCCTATCCTCCAGCTGATCGTCGGTGCTGACCGTTCCCTGGCGCCCCTGTGGTGGGCGCTGGCACTCGGTGTCGGCTTCGGCGCGAATCTGTCTCCGATCGGAGCCGCCTCCAACGTCGTGGTCAGCTCGCTTGCGGTGGGGACAGGGGAGCGGTTTGGCGTACGGGATTGGCTAAAGAGAGGAACGGTTGTCTCCCTGGTCAGCTGCGTCATCGCCACCGCCGGATTGCTCCTTGCCGTCGGGCTGGGCTGGATGTAGTCGGAGCGATCGGGCGGCGTAGCCAGCTTGTCCTTTCTCTCTCACAGGCACCGAGTACACTTGGCGGCGGAATGGATTCGATCATCGCACGCGTAGGCATGCCGGTCCCGGTGGACAAGTTGTTCGACTTCCTGATTCCGGAGGAGCTTCAGGACGCATTGACCGTAGGTCAGCGCGTTCGCGTTTGTTTTGGCGGCCGACGAACAACGGGGATTGTGGTTGAATTGGCCGCCGAGTCTTCCTTTGACGGGCGGCTTTCTTCGATTGAAGCGATCGTAGACGGGCCGGTTCTTCCCTGGGAGATCCTGGAAGTCTGCAAGTCGCTGGCGACGTCCTCCTATGCGCCCCTTGGCCTGTGCATCAATCGGATCCTGCCCGGGTCGATCGCTCGCGTTTCCCGCAGTGGATTCCACTGGCAAGGCAGCCTTGAAGACGCCGAGCACTGGCTCAGAGATCGAGGCAAGCGCGCACCGCGGCAGGCGGAGGTCGTTCGCCTCCTTCTGCGCAGCGGCGGGGTCGTTGACGACATCGCGCTTCGCGGCGCCCTGGGCCTGTCCGGGGCGGCAGCGGCGAAGCGGCTGGCAGCTGAGCAAGGTGTCCC
>RXOA01000014.1 GCA_003979035.1 Candidatus Bipolaricaulota bacterium | reverse complement strand
GGGAGAAGCATTCACGAGATTTCCCCCTAGGGTCCCCCGGTTGCGGATCTGTGACGATCCGAGTGACCGCAAGGCTCGCTCCAACAGCGGTAGCCGCGCGCAAACCGCTTCCGAATCCAGGATCTCCGATTCGGGCACCCCTGCACCGATCACGACGCGGTCGGGCGCCACGCCAAGCTCCCGTAGCTCGGCCAAGTCCGAGACATCGACGAGCGTTGCGCAGGATGCAGCGCCACTTCGAAGCTTGACCATGAGATCCGTGCCGCCACACAGCACGGCGGCACCGGGATCGGACAACGCGTGAAACGCTGACTCCAGCGTGGCAGCTTTGACGAACTTCAGCGTCACATCATGCTCCTTTCCAGATCTGCGTGGGTGTCAGCGTCCTTGACGACACCGCAATCCTCAACATCGAGGTACGTAACGATGTCCTCATGCGCACGAAGGAAGAGGCGCGCGCCCTGATCGCCGGTGAGTGTCGGGCGCACATCCGCGAGCAGGTTCGTCGAGATGTAGACGGGGAACCCCGGCTGTTGACGAAAACGAGGAACCACGGCCTGAGCCCCCCCCGTCGCGACGCCAAGAACACGAGCAACCGTCTGAGGTCTGACGAACGGGCGATCCGCATGGTGGATCAGACAACCCATCGCTCCCGCATCCGCCGCGTCGATCCCAGCGCGAAATGAGGACGCAAGTCCGCTCGCGTAGGCGCTGTTCTCCACGAATGCAAGCTCCGTCGAAGCGAACGGAAAGGCGTCCTCGACTGCTTGTCGGACCGCGTCGGCGCCGTGCCCGACAACGACGATGATCCGCGCCGCGCCACCCCGACGAAGCCGATCGACCGTTTCGACCACCATCGGCCGGCCGTGCATCGACGCCAGCGGCTTAGGAACAGTCGTTCCGAAACGCCGTCCCAACCCGGCCGCTAACACGATCGTGTCGATTCGCTTTCCGCCTGGATCCACATTGCCGCCTTCCGGACCGCCTCGATGATCTTCGCATAGCCGGTGCATCGACACAGGTTGCCCTCGAGCCCGGCGCGGATCTCCTCGTCATTCGGATCGGAATTCTCATTCAGTAGCGCCACCGTGGCCACAATGAACCCCGGGGTGCAAAATCCGCATTGCACGGCGCCTGTTTCCATGAATGCGCGTTGCACAGGATGGAGTCCACCATCCCGGGATAGCCCTTCGACCGTTACCACGTCCTTGCCATCCACACTCGGCGCCGGAATCAGGCACGAATTGACGGCCTTCCCATCAAGAAGAACCGTGCAAGCACCGCACTCCCCCTCGCCACATCCTTCTTTCGTCCCCGTCAGATGCAGGTCTTCTCGCAGAAGATCCAGCAGACGAACCGAGCCGTCCGTGTCACAAGCAACCGTTTCGCCGTTCAAGCAGAATTGGATCTTCACAGCACCCTCCGCAGCGCGTCAATCGAAGCATCGACTTCCGTTGGCGATCCCGCGATCTTCCGAACGCTGGCGACATCCTTCAATCCGTTTCCTGTGATCATCGCCGCAACGCGCTTCCCCGCCAACTTCCCCGCCGAGGCGAGCTTCTTCAATCCGGCATATGCCGTCGCTCCGGCGGGCTCGGCAAACACGCCGGTTTCGCGCGCCAATTCCGCCAATGCATCGAGGATCTCGGCGTCGGAAACGCAAACGAACCCGCCACCGTTTCTTCTGACGTATCGGACGGCCTTCACGATGTCGCGCGGCTTGCCGACACAAATGCTGTCCGCCACCGTGTTTGCCTCGATGTCCACGATCTGCACGTCGCCTTCGGCATCGGCAGATCGCTCGAATGCGTCTGCTACGGGCGCCGATCCTTCAGCCTGTACCCCGATGACACGGGGAACCCGATCGATCCACCCGAGACGGCGCAATTCATCGAACCCCTTGCAGATTCCGCTAATCACGGAACCATCGCCGACCGCGACAAATACGGCATCAGGCACGTTCCATCCCAGTTGCTCGGCAAGCTCTAGTGCGCCTGTCTTCTTTCCCTCGACCAAGTACGGGTTCATCGCCGCAGAGCGGTTGTACCAGCCGAATGCTTCCGCCGCCTCCCCGGCGAGGTCGTAGGCATCATCGTACGAGCCGCGCACCAGAAACACGCGCGCACCGTAAATCAAAAGCTGGGCCACCTTCGCCTCGGGCGCGGTGCGCGGCACGAAAATCACCGCCTCCAGGGGCGTGGCCGCCGCAAACCCCGACAGGGAACTCGCCGCATTCCCGGTGGATGCGCAGGTGACGACGGTCTCGCCGCGCTCCTGCGCCTTGATCACCACCACCGAACTCGCGCGATCCTTGTACGAAGCCGTCGGATTCTGCCCGTCATCCTTGACCACCAATTCGGCAAGGTCGCCAAGCCGTTTCCCCAACGCCGGAAATCGGTATGCCGGCGTACATCCGACCCGGAGCGGCTGGATGTACGTGCGGTCTCGTACCGGAAGAAGCGGCAAAAAGCGCCACATCGTCTGCTCGGGATCCTTCGACAACGCTTCTCGAGACCAGGTTCGCGCAATCCGGCCGTAGTCGTAGATCACTTCCAGCGTGCCGCGCCGCGGTCCGCACGCCGGGCAGGTGTAGTCGATGCTCGCCTCGTCATACTCCGCACCGCACGTCACACATCGCAACGCACTCACGTCAGCCAACGGAGCCTCCCTTGTTCCCAATCAGGTAGCCGGCGGTGCCAAGGATTCCTCGGCCAAGAACGACCATTTCGGCGACCGGAGTCAGCAAGAACACTCGATCCGCCACCATATCCGTCGCGCAGGTCCCGCGGCCGATGTCGATGACCTTCATCGCGGAGGAGAGCCGAACCACAAGCCCTCCCCAGTGGCAGAGGACCTCTGCTCCACCGAAGTCGACACGGATTGTCTCGCCATCGAGCCGTCGCTCGATCGTACAATCCACGACTCGGAAAGCGTTGTCGGCTTCCGCCGCGAATGCCTCGGAATTCAGGAACAGGCGAGGCTTGTCGGCAAACGGCCGCCCTTGATGCACGCAGAAGGTGGCGCAGTTTCCGCATTCGTTGCACAGATCATCTACGTGGATGATCTGCCGTTGCTGGCGAATCGCGAACGCTTCTTCATCGATCACACGCCAGCATCCATCTCGCCATCCGATTCGCGGCACGCTCCATGTCACCGGCTCGACTTCGATCGCGAGATTCGCCCGATTCGGGCAAACCTCAACACACTTATCGCACAGACTCGAGCACTGCAAACAGCGGCCCGCTTCTTCCGCCGCCACCGACGAGGTGAAGGACTGCTCGACAAGATCGAATCCTTCGCGCCGGGCCGCATCGAGCACGGCCGGCAATCGGCGATGATCGCGGCGTGCCCGGACGAGCTTGATCTCGGCAAGCTCCTCAGCGGTTGGTTCGAATACCGGTCTTTCCGGAAGCTCGAACGGAACCCCGAGGCGTTCGCAGATCGTCTTCGCGGCGCGCCGTCCGTCAGCACATGCTTCGACAATCGTCGCCGGCCCCCGCACGGCGTCCCCGCCTGCGAATACGCCGCTCGCCGATGTCTCTCCCGAGGTGTCGTCAATCACCACGGCGCCTCGGCGATCCATTGTCACGACGCTCTGAGCAAGAAACGGGGCGTCCGCCCGCTGCCCGATGGCAACAATGATCGTGTCCGCCTCGATCAGAAATTCCGAACCGGCGACAGGGACAGGTCTTCTCCTGCCGCTTGCATCCACTTCTCCAAGCTCTGTTCTCAGGCATTCCAGACCGCTGACATGCCCTTCGGCGACCAAGATCCGTTGCACAGACGCCTGATCGACAATCTCGTTCCCTTCCGCCAGCAAATCGACGATCTCTTCCTCGTCGGCCGGCATCTCGTCGCGCGTCCTTCGATAGACCAACGTCACCGGCCGGCCGGTAAGCCGCCGCGCCGTCCGCGCAGCATCCATGGCAGTGTTTCCGCCTCCGATGACAAGGACGCTGCTGCCAAGACCACGACCTGAGTTTGCGTCGGGATCAAAGCCGTCGCCGCGAGCCCGTGCAAGCAGGGAAAGCGCCGACCATACGCCTGCGGCGTCTTCACCTTCGATCCCCAATCGGGCATCCCCGGGGAATCCGCACCCGACGACCACGGCATCGTTTCCCTGCTCCAGCAACCGCTCGGGAGCGGTCGTCTGGCGGCTGTTCGTACGAAAGACCACGCCGAGCTTGCGGATCCGATCGACATCCGCAGCCACAATCGCCTCGGGAAGCCTGAACTCCGGCGCAATCGCCGGCATTCCGCCGAGATACTCGCCCGCTTCATGGACGGTGACCTGAACCCCGTTGAACGCCAAGTGGAACGCCGCCGAAAGCCCGATCGGCCCACTGCCGATCACCGCCACGGTGTGATCCGTCTTACGGATCGGCTTGATGTCCACGGTCGCGTGATCCACGGCATACCGCTTCAGGGCCCGGATTGACACGCTCTGCTCATAGTTGTTCCGCGTGCATCGTTGTTCGCAGCGATGCGTGCACACGTATCCTGTGATTCCGGGCAACGGATTCCGAGAGAGAATCGTTCGCAGAGCCTTCTCCGGCTGTCCGTGGGCAATCCACCACGCGTATTCCGGCACATCCTGCGCCACCGGACATCGCGCCGCGCACGGTGCCGCGATGCAGTCGAACAGGCCAAGCGGATTGTCCGTCTTCGGAAGCTCGCCCTCCGCGTAGCGCTTTCGATAGCGCGGCTCTCGGAGTGCAGCGGATGCCGCCGATTCGAGCGCGGCGCTGCGGTTGCCCGCCCACTCAGCAAGGCTGCCTACGCTGCCGTTGTTGAGCGATTCCTCGATTGTCTCGATGTATTGACGAAGCCGCCCGTACCCGCCCGGTCTCAGCAAGTCGGAGGCCACCGTGACAGGCAGAGCTCCGCACGCCAGCAGGTCAGCGACATTCCATGCGTCTGCACCGGCGGAGTACGACACTCGAAGGTCCTTCCCGATATCGGAAACCAATCGCCGGAACAAGTGAATGGTGATCGGATACAACGCGCGACCCGACATGTACATCTCTTCGCCGGGAAGGACACCCCGATGGTTGGAGAGGGCAAGCGTGTTGCTGAGCTTGACGCCGAATTCTAGCCCCTGGGCCGCCGACACGTCGGTCAATCCGCGGATCAGCTGCAGCGCACGCTCATATTTGAGATCGTGCTCGAACACCGAATCCGGAATCAAGATATCGTCGAAGCCCAACACATCGCCAAGGATCCGGCGGACTTCATCCGCGCCGAGAAGGGTAGGATTCAGTTTGATGATCGTGTGCAATCCCATCTCTTCAAGCAGGAAGCGGCCGATCCGTTCGATCTCATCTGGGGGGCAGCCGTGCATGGTCGACAACGTGACGCTGTTGGAGATCCTTCCCGGAATCTCTACATCCGCGATTTGCGAGAATCGCTTGGCGGCGATCATCCGCAGGTCGGAGATTTCATCGGAGGCATCCCGAATCCGCCGTAGGAAACCCTGCACCGATGCCGATTGGATCCCCTCGAGGTTGTACCCGACGCTCATGTTGAAGATCGTTCCAGGAGCCCCGTCCAACCCCGGCATCGATCGCGTCGGCGCCAGGTCTTCCGTCGCAAGCATTCGTGATAGGAGATGGATCAGCACCCACGCCTTGACGTACTCTTCCCCCGCCTCCTCGAGTCGAAGTTCCTGCGACCACTCGACATTGTACCCCTCGTCTTCCATGTCGATGCAAGGGCGGGGGATCTCCAATTCATCAAGCACTTGTACCGTTTTCAGTTCGATGAACCGTCCACCGCAGAGCCACGCCGCGACGATGTTCTGCGCCATCTGGGTGTGCGGCCCGGCAGCGGGGCCGATCGGCACGGCAAGCCGTTCGCCAAACATCTCCGACGCATAGGGAGCATCGCTGCGCGGAGCGGCGAACAGCCGACGCGGCACCCCAAAGATCGAATCGCGTGCTTCAAATTCGGAAAGCGCCCAATCGAGGAGCTTCTCAAATGGTTGAGGCTTCATCAGGTCCGACATTTCGTGTCACGCCTCCTTGACGCCAACCCCGACCCGGGTGCGGGCCATGTTTCGCATTCCGAAGATCAGAGCCGCATCGTCTCCGGAAAGGCAACGACGCAGCTCGTGCGGGGGATTCTCTGCTACAGACGCTTCCACAGGCTGGCTGCCGTTTCCCGTGATCGCATGTAGATCCTTTCTTCGTCCAGTTCGACGAACGCGCCATCCCGCAATACCTCGCGACCGCCGACCCACAGATCGCCGACGCGAAGCGCGTGGACTGCCACACCGAAAAGCAAGTGCCCGAATACGTTTCCCGCATTGATCGGCGTCGGCGGCACGTAGTCGAGAACAGCAAGATCGACAGGACCTCCGGCTTCAATCCGTCCGAACCGGATGTCACCACCGAATTGCCGCTCGGCAATCAGAGGATTGTTGCGGAACAGCAACTGGTCGAGCATCCCGAAATCGCCGGCGAGCGACTGCTCGCGGGTGTGCTTCTGAACGAGCCCCGCGGTCATCAGCTCACCAAGCATGTTGCATCCCAAGCCGTCGGTTCCTAGCCCCACAGGGATCGAGCGGTCGAGGAACGCGGGGATGTCGAGCAATCCCACTGCGTTGTTCATGTTGGAGCGCGGGTTGTGGACCACCGCAGTGCCCCGCTCGGCAATCAGATCTCGTTCGTGCTCGTCAAGATGGATACAGTGGGCGAAGATCGAGTTCGGGCGGAGCAGCCCGAACCGGTCAAGCCGCTCGACAATCCGCATCCCGTACGCCGCCTCGCTCTGCCTCTCATCCTCCGGGCCCTCGGCCACGTGGATGTGGACTCCACGATCCTCCGAAAGCACCTTGGCCACAGACTCCAGAGTCTCGTCCGACACCGTGAACGCCGCATGGAGTCCGAAAAGGCCGCTTTCACGTCCGCTTCCTTCCGACAGTGATTTCAGGAACGAGCGATTCTCTTCGATCCCTGCCCGAGCGATCGCCGCACCGTCTCGATCGGAAACCTCATAGCAGTAGCACCCGCGGAGCCCAACCTGTCCGCTGACCGCATCACGCAGGACATCGAGACTCCCCTCGACCGCGTTGGGGCTGGCGTGATGGTCGACGAGCGTGGTAACGCCGCAGCGAGCAGCCTCCATCGCTCCAACCAACCCGCTCATCGAAACATCCTCGAGCGTCAATGCTTTGTCGAGTCTCCACCACAGCTGTTCGAGAATCTCGGTGAAGGTTCTCGGAGCAAATGGGGAGACGGCCATCCCGCGGGCAAGGGCGCTGTAGAGATGGGTGTGCGCGTTGATCATCCCGGGCAAGATCCACCTCCCCGGACGATCGACTCGCTCGGCCCGCTCCCATCCATCCGGCATGCTCTCCTTGCATGTAAGCGTGGCGATGATTTGCTCGTTATCTATTAACAGGACGGGGTTCTCGACAACACGCCGCTCGCCGTCCCACATCCATCCAGCAGTCAGGATCTTCTTCATCGAGGCGACCTCCGTTGTTGTGGACACTGAACGGTAGCATCGGCAAGGTTGCCTGACAAGTCGCATGCCCACGAAGACAGGAAGAACGTCCCATCGCACCGTATTGACAACCTCCCCTTACACCACTTAGGATGTTGCATGCGGAAGTCCCGACCCATCCATCGTAGGGAGCAACACCACGAAGATGAGCCAGAACATGCTTCAATGAAGCACCTTCCAGCAGTCGAGCTTCGAGGCATCGTCAAGAAGTTCCCGGGCGTGGTGGCCAATGCCGGTGTGGATCTTACGGTCCTGCACGGAGAGATCCACTGTTTGCTCGGTGAGAACGGCGCCGGAAAAACGACGCTCATGCGCATTCTCTACGGTCTCTACCAGCCCGACGCCGGTGAGATCCTTCTCGACGGGAAACAGGTTACGATCTCCTCACCGCGCAAGGCGCTTGAGTATCGAATTGGGATGGTTCACCAGCACTTCCATCTGGTTCCGACGCTGTCCGTAGAGGAGAACATCATTCTTGGGCTCGACGAAGGGCCGAGTCCGTTTCTTCATAGTCGAAGGACAAGGGCCAAGATCAACAATCTGGCCGCGGAGTACGGCCTGGAAGTGGATCCACAGGCCAAAGTGTGGCAGCTCTCGGTCGGACAGCAGCAACGCGTCGAAATCCTCAAGGCACTGTATCGCGAAGCGGATCTCCTGATCATGGATGAACCGACGAGCGTTCTGACGCCCCAGGAAGTCACCGGGCTGTTCGGGACGCTCCGCAGCCTGGTGGATGCCGGGCTGACGATCGTATTCATCACCCACAAGCTCGATGAGGTCATGCAAATCAGCGATCGCATCTCGGTCCTTCGCAAAGGCGCAATCGTCGACACCGTCAACACATCCGATACCGACAAGCGCACTCTCGCCCGGCTGATGGTCGGCCGTGAGGTCGTGTTCCGGGTCGAGAAACCCATCGTGGAACGCGGCGAGGTGATCCTATCCGTAAGGGATCTCCATGCCGCCAACGACCGCGGTCTGAAGGCTCTTAACGGTGTTTCGTTCGATCTGCATGCGAGCGAGATCCTCGGCGTGGCCGGCGTGGCCGGAAACGGGCAACACGAGCTATCGGAGGTGCTCACCGGGCTTCGTCGCGCGACCCACGGCAAGATCGTCCTGGAAACTCGAGATCTGACGCACTGTTC
>RXOA01000013.1 GCA_003979035.1 Candidatus Bipolaricaulota bacterium | reverse complement strand
GAGTCCTCCAACGTGATCGCCAAAGCAGACATCTTGTCCGTCGGGTCGTGCAGTTCGCCGACCGGGGCAACCCGATCTCGGTACCAAGATACAGCGTGCCGCCCCCACGTGATGCAGGGTTGGATCACATCGACCACGGATAGGCCGCGATAGGAAATCGCGGCGGCGAGCAGCCCGGCAAGGTGATCGAGATCGCCGGCAAAACCGCGGGCGACGAATCCGCAATCATGGACGATCGCGGTGGCCAACGGGTGAAATGGGCGGCTCTCGGTCCCGAGGATTTGAAGGCGGGTTCGCTCTCCGAGCGGTGTCGTCGGCGAAGCCTGTCCTTTGGTCAGGGCGTACAGCCGATTATCGTGAACAATCAACGTGATGTCAGGATTTCGACGAAGGGCGTGCAGGAAGTGGTTTCCTCCTTCGCCGTAGCAGTCCCCCTCCCCGGTGGTGACCACGGTGACCAGCCGGGGGTTGGCCGCATGGATTGCCGTTGCCGCTGGGACGGCGCGCCCGTGCAGCCCGTTGAACAGATTGCATGGGAGATAGTGGGGAAGCTTCGCTGCCTGTCCGATGCCCGACACGAGGCACCGCCGATGCGGTTCGATGTTCAAGCCCTCCAGTGCATGGCGAACTGCGGTCAGGATTCCGAAGTTCAGGCATCCAGGGCACCACTGATTCTCGGGCTGCTCATGCATCGTGTCAGGCTTAGGCATGCGAACCCACCCCCCGGATAATGTCGGCGGCCTCGATCGGCAGCCCGTCGCTTCGGGAGATCGTTTGCGAGATGAAGAGCCCGGTCTCCGCTTGGAGAAGCCGCCTGAGCTGGCCGGTGGCGTTTCCCTCGATGGCGATGTACCGGCAATCGGCAGGCAACGCGAGTTCCGGCAGCGGCCACAGCTCGGTGAAGTGGAGGTGCCCGATGCGTCGGCCTTCACCGCGAAGACGATCCGTGGCCTCGCGAAGGGCTCCATACGTCGATCCCCAACCGACGAGCACCGTGTCCGCATCTTCGGTGCGGTCACGGATGGGAGCGCCCATCTCCCGGCGAAGCGCAGACAACTTCTCGATCCGTTTGGCGACCATCGCCGGGCGGACCCCAACCAGATCCTCCGTGATGTGCCCCTGTTCCGTGTGTTCATCGCTGTCGGCACGGACAAGATGCCGGCTTTGGCCCGGGACCAAACGGGGCGACACGCCTCCGTCCCTCGGTTCGAGGCGATAACGACTGTAGGTGTTGTCTTCGAAGGCCTGCGGGTCGGCCAGTGCGGGCTTGCTCTGTGCCGATGTGTCAAGGCGCGCAAGCGAGAATCGCGAGTCCGCCAAGAATTGGTCGGTGAGGACGATGACCGGAATCTGGAAGCGTTCGGCAAGATCGAATGCGCGCACGGTCTTGTCGTAGGCATCTTGAGGGTCCGACGGGGCCAGAACGGCTTTCGCGAACTCCCCGTGCCCGGCGTGCACCGCGAACAGCAAGTCCTCCTGAGCGGTTCTCGTCGGGAGTCCGGTTGCCGGTCCCGGACGTTGCGCGATTACGATCACCACCGGCGTTTCGGTCATCCCGGCGAGGCTGACGGCCTCGGTCATTAGCGCGAAGCCGCCGCCGGATGTTGCCGTCATCGCTCGAGCGCCGGCGAAACTCGCGCCGATGGCCATGTTGATCGCCGCGATCTCGTCTTCGGCCTGCTCGACAAGGACGCCGAGCGTTTCATCGGCTGCAAACGCGGTGATGATCCCGGTCGACGGCGACATTGGATAGGCGGCCATGAAGCGGCAGCCGGCAGCGGCAGCGGCAAGAGGAATGGCATCGTGCCCACTCAGAAGCAGGAACCGCTCACCGCGAGGCGCGAGTCTCGTGCGGCCCTTCGCACTTGGGACGGAATCATACCCCGCCTGAGCTGCGGCAAGGTTCGTGGACACGACAGCGGTTCCCTTTTCACCGAAGCGCTCGCGCAGTAGTGCTTCCAGCGGTGCGACAGGGACGCCGAGGAGTGCGAGAATCGCACCGGCGGCAACCGTGTTCGCCATCTGCGCCGTGCCCCGGCCTGCTCGGACAGCTTCCTGAACGGAACGACAACCGCGGCTCCTTCTTCTTCAGGAGCCAGCAAGAGGCCGTCCGGGTTCAGCATTGACCCGTAGTGCTGCGCCGCCCCCGGGTTGAGGGCAACGAGAACATCCGCGTCATGACGGGGAGCGTTGCGGATCGAATCACCGACGCGCAGACGAACGCTGGTCATCCCGCCACGGATCCGTGATTCAAACTCCTGGGTGACAAACACCGGATATCCGTGCGACAAAAGAGATCCGGCGACAAGATCGCCCAACGTCTGAACCCCTTCGCCCGCCGATCCGACAATGACGATGTTCTTGTCTAGAACAAGAGTCAGGGTTCCGCCCTCCTTCTGTTGCTATGCCGCGGCGTGGCGATCGGCGATCTCGTCGGCAAGCCGATCGAGCGCCTCCCATGTCTCCTTCCTTGGTTGCCCCTTGATCAGCACCGGGCTCAGCCACTCGAGGTTCGGCCGCTTGACGAGCGATTCAATCCGCTCTTGTGTCTGACAGGCCCATCCGTACGACCCGATCACGCAGGCAACACGAAACTTGGGGCGGAGTGCGCCCACCAAGTACGCGGCAGTGACCATGGCCGGGTGGGGACCGACGAGTACAGCGGGAGCGGCAAACACGACCGTCCGGGCATCCACGAGCGACATTGCCAGGTCTCCAAGATCGGTGATCGCCATGTCGAATGGTTGAACCGCAACTTGCCTTTCCGTCAGGGCGGACGCCAGATGGTCGACCATCCTCCCCGTGCTACCGTGCATCGTCGCGTACGGAATGACGACGAGGTTCTGCGTATCGTCCCCCGTCCATCGCCGATACGCGGAAAGGATCGTTTCGGGGGAATCGACCACGGGACCGTGGCTCGGGGCGATCATCTCGATCGGATAGCGACCGGATTCCAGGCGATTCAAGTAGCCGCGGATGGCCGATGAGAACGGCATCATGATCTCGGCAAAGTACCGTTTGGCCGCGGGAAGCATCCGGTCGTCCCCGGATGCGAAGAGCGACGAGGTCGCCAAGTGAGAGCCGAACAGATCACACGTAAGCAACACACGTTGCCCGCGCACGTAGGTCAGCATGGTCTCCGGCCAGTGAACCCACGGGGCGTGCAGGAACTCGAGCTTCTCGCCGCCAAGATCCAGCGTCTCCCCGTCTTCAACCGGGGTGATTCGTTCCGCCGGAACACCCAGATGGTCTTCGATCATCGACACGGCCTTTGGCGTGGCAAGCACGGAGGCGTCGGGGTATCGATCCAAGACATCGGGAAGCGCGCCGGAGTGATCCTGCTCCACATGCTGGATGATCACCGCGTCGAGCCGCTCGACCCCGGCCAGCTGATGGAACAGGTCATCCTTTTTGGCCGGATCGACCGTATCGACGAGCACCGTCTTGTCCTGGCCGCGCACCAAGTATGCGTTGTAGCTCGTGCCGTGTGGCGTTGGGATCAATGCGTCGAACAACCGGCGGTTCCAGTCGATGGATCCGAGCCACTCGATGTTGGGGCCCAGCCTTCTTCGATTCAAGAAACAACCTCCTTCTTGCGAGCCGGCACTCCTTTCGGGCAGGACTAGGATTGCTTCTCGAACAGATCCTTTCCCACGCCGCACACCGGGCAGACCCACGTATCCGGGATCGCCTCAAACGTTGTGCCAGGGGCGATTCCGCCGTCGGGATCGCCGACCTCGGGGTCGTAGACGTAACCACACGCGGTGCAGATCCACTTCTCCATCACTGACCACCTTTCTTCATTCGTTTCCGGTATTCGTTGTAGGTGAACGGCTCCCCCTGTTCGTTGGTTCCCGCTTGATCCACGGTCGCGACAAACAGGGAGTGTGTCTTGAGGTCTGTCGTCAACTCGGGGAGGATCGTGCATTCGAAGTACGCCTTGGCGTCGGGCAGAATCGGGATTCCCTGTTCACTCGTGGTGAAGGAAATCCCGGCGAACTTGTCGGCCTTGCGGCCGGATTGAAACCCAAACAGGCGAACAACTTCCTCGCACAGAGGATCATCCCGGTCGATCACATTGGCGACAAACCGCCCCGACCGAGCGATCATCTCGTGGGTCAGCGACTGCTTGCCGACCCCGATTGCAATGCGTGGCGGCGCGTTGGTCACCTGCATCAACGCGTCGAGGCACTGTCCGTTGATCTTGCCGCCGTCTCTTGCGGTGAGGACATACAACCCGTGGGTGACCTGGAACAGGGCCTGGTTCAGCCCGGCAGAGTCAGTGACAACCTTGGACGGCGATCTTGTTCTCTGTTCCATGCCTGCCCTATTCGCCTCCGCCGCTGCCGGGGTTCGTCGGGGCAGATCGGGCGCCCAACTCGCGGTCGGCGAGAATCAACCCCTGGGGCGAGTCGCCAACCCGCTTGAGGAGATCGACGACCTTGGATACCGAGGCTTCCTCCTCGATCTGTTCGCCGACAAACCATTGCAGGAAGAGGTCCGCTGCATGATCCTTCTCCCGTCGTGCGAGATCGACGAGTTCACCGATTTTCCCGGTGATGAACTGCTCATGCGCGAACGCCGCCTCGAACGCGGAAAGCGGAGATCCCCAAGTCTTCTCAAGAACTTCAAGCGCTGCAAGATCCACGGTGCCGCCGCGGTCGTGGATGGAATCGAAAAAGCGCATCGCATGCGCCAATTCTTCCTGGGCTTGCACTCTCATCCATTGAGCCATTCCATCCAGCGCCTGCCCGACGAAGTAGGCGGACATCGCAAGGTAGAGATACGCCGATTCAAGTTCGTGCTTGATCTGTTCGTTGAACGCTCGTTCGATAGGCTTCTTGATCATGATGCCTCCCTTGGAACTGCCTCTTCACTTCTACGGCAATCACATGGCCCGTGACAACTGCCCGGGCAAGCCTTTGCCGCTCGCGACGACTACCAGTTCTCGCCGAGTAGTTCGAAGTAGGATTGAGGGTGCGCGCACGCCGGGCAGAGCTGCACGGCCTCCGTTCCGGTGTGTACGTAGCCGCAGTTCCGGCAGCGCCAAGTGGCGGGCTCCCCTTTTCGGAAGACGGTGTGGTTCTCAACATTGGCGAGCAGCCCTAGGTAGCGACGCTCGTGTTGCTTCTCAGCAACGGCCACGGACTCGAATACGGCCGCGATCTCCGAGAACCCTTCCTCGCGGGCGATTCGGGCGAATTCCGGGTACATCTGGCTCCATTCTTCATGCTCTCCCGCAGCGGCAGCGCGCAGATTCTCCTCCGTAGACCGGATCATTCCGGCGGGGAACATCGCCTCGACTGCCACGTCTCCTCCCTGGAGGAACTTGAAGAACCTCTTCGCATGCTCTTTCTCCTGATCCGCAGTCTCTTCGAAGATCGCCTGAATCTGAATGTACTCGTCCTTCTTGGCCTGACTTGCGAAGTAGGTGTAGCGGTTCCGGGCCTGTGACTCGCCGACAAACGATGCAAGCAGATTTCGCTCTGTCCGTGTTCCTTTGAGATCCATCCTTCCTCCCTTTCGTATCGGTCCTTTGTTGAATCGCTCTCTCAACATTCAGCTCTGGCATCCATCACACCAGTACGTCGATCGCCCACCTTGAACACAGCGGGAAATCGGGGTCTCACAGACACGGCAGGCTTCGCCTTGGCGCCCGTACACAGCAAGCCGTTCTTGAAACCGCCCGTTCGCGCCTTCGGCATTTCGATAATCGGACACACTGACGCCGAAGGATGTTCCCATGTGATCGATCGCTTCTTGAAGAACGCCGACGATCCCGCGATGAAGGCGGCGAATATCGGCTTTGGCCAACCCATTCGCCGAACGGCGCGGGTCGATCCGTGCCCGCCACAGGGCTTCGGAGCTGTAGATATTGCCCAATCCCGCGATCCGTTGCTGATCCAGAAGGAACTGCTTGATCGGCATCCGGCTGGCCTGTACGAGCGAGGCAAGCCGATCCGGCGTGAATTCCGGCGAAAGCGGGTCGATTCCCAGTGTGTGGGGGAATCCATCAGGGCTGAAATCCACCGTTCCCAGCCGCCGCGGATTGACGAACGAAACCATGCCCCGATCCAACTCGAGTCTCAGACGGACGTACGGGAGATCGCTTTCTGTGCAATGCGAAACCAGGCGGCCCGACATGCGAAGATGAACAACGATGGATCCTCCGCCCGAGAGGGCAACGTGGATATACTTGCCCCGGCGGGTGATCGACTCGACTGTCTGATTTCGAAGATCCGCGTCCGCGTCATCGAGCTGCCTCCCGATCTCCAAACGTGAATCGAGGATAGCCACCCTCACGATCCGGGAGCCGACCATCGGCTGCAACCCACGGACAATGGTCTCCACTTCGGGAAGCTCAGGCATGGTCGCCTTCCGTCTTGCGCTGCTCGTCCGTGATCTCCCTACAGGTGGAGCATACGCCGTACAGATACGTTGTCGCCGACTCGACCCGGTGACCCTCCACGATCCTGCCGGGCGATGTTCCCGGAGTGACATCGACATCGTACAACCGGTGGCAGATTCGACAGAGGAAGTGGGCATGAGGCTTGTCAAACAGGTCATAGCGCACGGCTTGCTTCTCGATCGTGAGCTGGCATACGGCGCCGGCATCGACAAGGACTCGCAGACTGTTGTAAACCGTTGCCCGCGATAGCGAAGTGTGCTTTTCGGACACCGCGTGGAAGACATCGTCTACGGTCGGATGCTTTCTTGTGTCACGAAGGTAGTCCATGATCATGACCCGCTGAACCGTCGGCGTGATTCCAAGTTGTCGAAGCCGCTGTGTACTGTCTTCATTCTTCATTGATAATGATTCTAATCATAGGCGGGACTCTTGTCAACATCGCCGATCCGCGGGGGTCCCCTCGGTCGGATTCGTTTCCGGGAGCCAAGTCCCGGTTGAAATCGCCGGCTGCTACGGCATGCAATGGCTGGGGCTTCCGCTTGTGCCGGCGATCGGAAACACCACACGAAACAGGCGGGGCCAACCAGGAACAACACAGCGGCACAGCGAGCGACAAAGGGCCTTCTCATCGAGGCAAGTGCCTTCTCGAGTCCGTCTACTTCGCTCCCGATGTGTGCTTCTTCCGGTTGCGGCTTTGGGCGTCCTTCCGCAACGACAGACCGATCCGCTTCCGTGCGGGGTCAACGTCGATCACGGTGACGTGAACCTGCTGTCCAAGGTGCACCACGGAAGAAGGGTGTGTCACGAAACGGTCCGCCAACTCGCTGACGTGTACCAATCCGTCTTGGTGCACGCCGATGTCGACAAACGCTCCGAATGCTGTCACATTGGTGACAATCCCTGGTAGCTTCATCCCCGGTCGCAGATCCTCGATCTCACGAACGTCGTCGGAAAACGAGAACGTCTCGAATGTCTTCCGGGGATCTCGTCCGGGCTTGGCGAGCTCGGCAAGAATGTCCTCCAGCGTCGGCAGGCCCACATCATTGGAAGCGTACCTCGTAAGATCAATCCGGCCTCGAAGGGCTGCGTCGCGCATCAAATCGGCCACCGCGCACCCAAGATCCGCGGCCATCTTCCGGACCGTGTCGTACCGTTCCGGATGCACCGCACTGCCGTCGAGCGACTCCCGGCCGTCGCGGATGCGTAGGAACCCCGCTGCCTGTTCGAATGCCTTTGGACCTACACGAGGGACTTCCAACAATTGGCGGCGCTCCAAGAATGGCCCTCTCTGCTCTCGGAATGCCACGATGTTTGCAGCAAGTTTGGCATTGAGTCCGGCCACGCGGGACAGAAGTGCCGGGCTTGCCGTGTTGACATCGACCCCGACGGAGTTCACGCAGGACTCGATGACATCGTTCAGCGCTTGCTGCAATGCGGAAGCATCGACATCATGCTGGTATTGGCCGACGCCGATCGATTTGGGATCGATTTTCACAAGCTCGGCCAGCGGATCCATCAAACGCCGGCCGATCGACACGGCCCCGCGGACGGTGATATCGACATCCGGCAGTTCCTGTCGGGCGAGTTCCGATGCGGAATAGATCGAAGCTCCGCTTTCGTTGACAAGCAGAATCGGGATCCCGGCGGGCAAGGAAAGGCCGCGGACAAGCGTCTCGGTTTCGCGGCTGGCCGTTCCGTTTCCGATGGCAATGGCCTCGATCCTGTGCAACCTGACAAGGTCGAGGATCGTCTGGCCGGCGGTGCGCCGTCCTTGATCGGACCCCGTAGGGTAGATCACGGTATGCGCGAGAAGCGTCCCCTGCTCGTCGAGACAGACGAGCTTGCCGCCTGTCCGATAACCAGGATCAATCGCCAACACACGCCGCGGCCCCAGGGGCGCGGCCATCAGGAGTTCGCGAAGATTGGTGGCAAAGACGCGGATCGCCTCCTGATCGGCTCTCTCCTTGAGAGACGAGCGAATCTCGTTCTCGATCGATGGCGCCATCAGACGGCGATAGCCATCCACTGCCGCTGTCAGGACTTGCTCTGCTGCTGCCGATTTCCCGCGGACGAATCTTCGTTGAAGACGCGCGATGGCCGGATCCTCTTCCGGACGAATCGACACACGGACCGCGCCTTCTCTCTCGGCGCGAAGGATGGCGTGAATCCGGTGCGCCGGCATTTTCGCAATCGGCTCCGACCAGTCGAAGTAGTCGCTGAACCGCGCGGCATCGCCCTTGTTCTCTTCAATCACCGTCGATCGAAGCGTGCTGTGGCCGGCGAACAACTTCCTGATTTCGGCACGCGATTCCATGGATTCATTGATTTTCTCTGCGAGAACATCGCGGGCTCCTGCAAGCGCATCATCCACGGTCAGAACGCCCTTCTCGGGGTCGACGTACGACTCTGCAGCGGTCTGCGGGTCAAACGCGGGATCCTGAGCGAAGATTGCTTGAGCAAGGGGTTCCAGCCCTTTCTCCCGAGCGATGATCGCCCTTGTCCGCCGTTTGGGCCGATACGGCAGGTAGATGTCCTCCAATTCGGTAAGGGTTTGTGCGTCCGCAACCTTGGCGTGGAGTTCGGGTGTCAGAAGCTCTCTGTCGGCAAGCGACGACACGATGACGTCTCGGCGGTCTTCAAGTGCACATAGTTGCTTCAGGCGATCTCGGATCGCCGTGATCGCCACTTCATCCAGGGATCCCGTCCGCTCTTTGCGGTAGCGGGCGATGAACGGGACGGTGGCTCCTCCATCGAGAAGCTCGGCTGTGGCTGCCACTTGAGCCAGGCGCAGCCCCAGTTCCAGAGAAACTTTCTTTGCATGGTCCGGCATTTCATTCACCATCCTGTGTTCGCAAACCGTATTCGCCGCTTGGGGATGAATCAACCTCCCACCAACGCCTTTTCGGTGGGAGAAGAAGCAGCAGCTCGAGAGCGGAAACGGCCAAGGATATGGCGGACGCCACCCATGTCGGAAGATAAGGAGACACGGTAGAATGCATCTCTTGTTGCGGCCGGCAAGCTGCAAGACCTCGTCGTGGGATCAGCGGATCGGTTGCCGGGGGTCGGATGGTCTGTTCTACGGGAGGAACGTGATGCGAAGAACATTGGCTGCGGTGGTTGTCGGGATGGGCTTGATCGCTCTGCCTTTGCTGGGCCAGGAGCTTCATCAACTGATCGAAGATGGGTTGTCGATCTTCCTCAACGATCAGGTGGTCGTGGACAGTCGAGCGGAGTTGGAACAGGCGATTGTCTCGCTTGTTGCTGCAGTGGACATCGACCCGACGAACGCCGAGGTCTTGGACGCTCTGTCTCAGTGCTTCTACACGCTTGCCGACGTCTACGAGGCCGACGAAGATGCGAAGAAAGACGCCTACACGAGAGGGTGGCATTACGGCGAGATGAGTCTGCGGCTCGCACCGGGGTTCGACGAAGCAGAGGATGAGCGCGGGTTCGCTGCCGCTGTCCAGCTAGTCTGCGATGTGGCGGCACTCCAGTGGACTTACTCCAATTGGTCGCGCTACGACCAGTTTGACATCCTTGGTGCCATCTTCCGCAACGATACCGCGAAGCTGAGGGCAATCATCGAACGGGCGATCGAAGTCGATCCGTCGTACGTCGCGGGCGCGCCGTACCGATCGATCGCCGCTTACTACGCAAGTCTGCCCAGATTGTTCGGCCAGGATCTCGACCTCGCATTGTCTTATCTGTGCAATGTGGTCGACAGCACGCTGTGCGAGGATTGCGAAACGTGCCCGACCAAGATGGATCCCGTCTGCGACGCGTTCTTTGGCAATCGCGTGTTCTATGCGCAGTTCTACCTCATCCCGAGCGAGAAGTGGGAGCAAGCAAGCGATGTCCTTGTCGGTGTCATCGGGGGCGATGCCGGCGAGATCTACCCGTTCCACAACGCGCTCAATCAACAGCGCGCGCAGGCGCTACTCGATGAGCAAGTGCTCCCGAATCTTCCCTGATCGGCCACCGCGGAATGGCGTGATTGAACGCCAAGGCGCGGGATTTCGGTCAGCGAAGAGCAACAAACGTGGGACCGGCGTCGTCCGGATGATCGAATCGATGCGCGGCTCTGATCCGCCGAGGTGGTCTTTGCCGTTGGGCCGAAGCGAGCCGCGGACGAGTTCATGAGATGTTCACAGGCGAAGAGTACGCTCCCATGATCCAACAAAGACGAGGGAGGTCGCGCGTGAGAGCGATCACACGGACTGGAACAGACTCAAGACACGGAGCGGGAATCACGATTGCGGCAAGTCTCTTGATCGTGCTGGGACTCGCTGGCGTCCTCGTTTCGGCGGGGCAGCCCGGGAATCTCGT
>RXOA01000012.1 GCA_003979035.1 Candidatus Bipolaricaulota bacterium | reverse complement strand
TGAGGGTCTTGCTTGCGTCATCGCCTGCATTCCGATCAATTTCGAAGTAGACGAGGTTCGTCTCGGGCATCCCGCCAGGCCCCGAGCCGAGAAGACGGAGTCCGGGGATGGCGCTGATTCCTTCCGCCAGGCAAGTTGCGCGGCGATGATCGTCGGCAAGCCGATCCACGTGGTGGGAGAGCGCAAACATCCCGGCCGCGGCCAGGATGCCGGCCTGCCGCATTCCTCCTCCGACCAGCTTGCGGATACGCAGGGCTTGCTCGATGAACCGCCGCGATCCGCAGAGCACGGATCCCACGGGGGCGCCGAGGCCTTTCGACAGGCAGATCATCACGCTGTCCACATGCCGCGTCAGCTCCGACGCGGGGACTCCGAGCGCGGTTGCCGCGTTCAGAAGTCGGGCGCCGTCGAGATGAACGGCAAGCCCGTGTTCGTGAGCCAATTCGCAGGCGGAGTCTACATACTCGATGCCAAGAACCGTACCGCCGCATCGATTGTGGGTGTTCTCCAAGCAAAGCGCCCGCGATCGAGGGAAGTGGATGTTGTCGGTTCGGATCGCCTCAAGGATGGCATCAAGCGCAAGCGTGCCATCGTCGTCGTTGGGGATCGTGTGAGGATGGACACCCCCGAGAGCGGAGATCCCACCGGCTTCGTACAAGAACGTGTGGGAGCGATCTCCGATGATGACTTCGTCACCACGTCCGGCGTGCGTCAGAACGGCGACCAGGTTCCCCATCGTTCCGCTGGCCACGAACAGCGCGGCTTCGAACCCCAGCATATCGGCCATCGTGTCCTCGAGGGCGCACACCGTGGGATCTTCTCCGTAAACATCGTCGCCAACCGCAGCGGTAAACATTGCCTCGCGCATCGCGCCCGTCGGCTGGGTCACCGTATCACTCCGTAAGTCGATCCACATCACGTTCCTCCTAGCTCGCGCCTGATTCCTCGTCATCCCAGCCCGCTTTGCCGATCAGCGGAACGAAACGGCAACCGCCGAGCGTTCGCCGAGTGTACCCAACGCCGGATCGCCTCACAGCGACCAGATGCTGCAAGGCGCGGCTTCCCACCGGCCCGACGAGAATTCCGCCATTGATGGCAAGTTGCGACAGGAGAGCTTCGGGGACATCGGGGAGACTGCCGGTGGCAAGGATCGCATCGTACGGCGCTTCGGCAGGCCAGCCCAATGTCCCGTCGGCGACGTGCAGGAAGGCATTGCGGACTCCAAGATCCTCCAGTCGTGCCGCAGCCTCGCGTGAAAGAGCCTCGTGCCGCTCGATGGAGATCACCTTCGCGCACAAGCACGCGAGAACCGCGGTCTGATAGCCTGATCCGGTACCGATTTCGAGAACCGTCTCCGTGCCCGTCAGTTCGAGCGCTTCCGTCATCTGCGCGACGATCGTTGGCTGAGAAACGGTCTGGCCCAACCCGATCGGAAGCGGTTCGTCATAGTACGCCTGGGAAGAAAGGGCTGTTGGGATAAATCGCTCACGGGGGATTCGAGCGATCGCGGCAAGCACACGTTCGCTTTCGATGCCGCACCGCCGAAGATGCGCCACAAGCACCATCCGCTCTTGGCAGCGATGCTCCGCGCTTCCTTGCTGCTCATGTTGCGCGTCTTCTCCGCTCACGACACGCCTCAATCGTCTCGATCGATCAGCTCTTCGAAGTAGTCAGCGACGATTTCCCGGGCCCGGTGGAGATCCCGGTCGAACACCATGATCCGCATCTCGCCCAGCCCGTCGACGATCAGCGGCAGGTGGCTCTGAGACGCTTGGCTGACAATGGTTGCCGGAATGCCGAAATCCTCGAGAAGGTTCTTCACCAATTGAGCCTTGGGATCGCCCCACACCTTATGACAAAGCACCAACTCGGCATTCGTGTCATTGCGCCTGAGATCCATCAGGTAATGGGTGATCGTAATGCACTGGCTGGTGTGAAGCGGCTGGCGTCCCAACGATACGCGTTCGAGGTGATCCAGTCGCTCGTAATCGTCTTCGCTGAACTCTTCGTGATCCGAAAGGAAGAACGTGGTGTCTTCCGGAAACTCCATGGACTCGATCGGATCGCCATGCTCATGCAGCATCACAGGGTGAGATCCCGTTTGGTAGACGCGGTCAAGCACTTCGCTCAGGCCGCTCGGACGAACGAAGATCCCCGGCGTGCTCTCGATCTCTTCGCCATCGCCATCCTCGATCTCGGCAAGCCGGGCGAGCGCCTTGCGAAGCAGCGCCGCCGTCGAACGCTCGTCAGGGTTCAGGCGTTTCACGCGAGATCCGACGATGCGGATCTCCACTTGGTCGCGCAGCACCAGCGTCACTTCCACATCTCGCCGCAAGTCATGAGACAGGAACAGAGACGCGCCGATCGCACGACACAGGACATCGATCCTTCCGGCACTTCCCGGCAAATCGTCAAGCGTGAACGCCGGCGAGACCGGCGCTTTGTGTCCAAGAATCACGAAACGTCGCATGGTGAAGCAAGTCTACTCCCGGTGGAGCGCGTTGCCAACCGCTCCGCCCGGAACGCTGTCAAGCCGGGGCGGGACCGCTGATGGGTTTTGGGGTGACCAATTTCCGCTTGGCGGAGGTCGATCCGCGTCGTGCCATGGACACTTCGCAGGTAGGGTGTTCCTGTGACATTCCGCCAGGCTTTCCTAATCGAGAGGCGGAATGCGGACTGCGGCAGCGGAGGGAGAAGTCTGTGACACGTCTGCGACTGACTACGATCTTGGTCGGAGTGATAGCGATAACGATCACCTCATTGGCGACTACGGCGGCGGGCCCGCTGTCCGGGCTGTGGAGCGCGGATCTCACCATCGCACCCGAGCAGACAACGCCGTTCACGGCATTTTCCAACCGCCTCGACGTCACGCTTGATGTCGGTGTTGCTTCCCTGACTTCACGGTCGGACTTCAAGGTCGACGGATGGGTCTGGCAGAGCTTCCGCGCCGCCGTCAACGTACCTTCGTTCGGCGCGGAGTCCAACCTCTTGTTCTGGGCGGACCCATGGACGTT
>RXOA01000140.1 GCA_003979035.1 Candidatus Bipolaricaulota bacterium | reverse complement strand
CGTGCAGCGTCGATGGGACACGCCGCACGGCATCCAGGGATTCAGGATCCGATCCGGTTAGAGGGGCTGATCGGCCGGTTGGGATTCGCCGGAAGCGGAAAGCTTGACCTTGAACCGCTTGATGTCGAGCTTCACGCTCTTCTCAAATGGCTCATCGACGAGTCGCACGCACTCCTTGTAGCGAATCCGCTTGAACATCGCCAGGTTCTCGTTGGCCTTCTTGATTTCCTCCCAGATGTGGTCAAGGGCATCGTCTTTGTTGGTGATGCCCAGCTCCTTGAGAGCCGACTCACTGGGATAAACCAACGCGGAGACCACAGGAACACCTTGCCGTTCGTCCTCGTACACCATGATCTCTTCGATGGCGGGGATGCTATTGAACTCCCACTCCAGCTCCTCCGGATAGACGTTCTTGCCGGTATCGAGAACGATCACGTTCTTCGCTCGGCCCGATAGCACAAGATGGCCGTTGGAGATAACTCCAAGATCGCCGGTATGGAACCACAGTTCGTCATCGATGACCTCCGCGGTTGCCTGAGGGTTCTTGTAATAGCCGGCCATGATGTTCGGACCTCGTGCGAGCACTTCTCCCACGCCATCCTCGCCGGGGTCAAGGATCTTGATCTCGACATCGTCAAGTGCGATCATCCCCGGCTCCGAAGCGAATAGCTCAGAGGCGGTCAGCAGCGGAGAGGTCTCCGTGAGGCCGTAGCCTTCGAGGATCCCGATGCCCAAACGGCGAAATCCCGCGGCGGCTTCCGGATTCAATGGCGCCCCTCCGGATGTGAAGAACCGGAACTGGTTGCCGAACAGCTTGTGCACGACCAGCTTTCCCATCAGCGCCGGCGACATTCTGGTGATCAAGCGCTTGAGAGCACTCTTCTCGATGCTCGAGTGAACCCTTTCGTAGAGGACGTTGTAGAGCTTGGGCACGCCGAGGATTACGGTGGGATGGGCGCGGTGCATGACTTGCATCAGGTTGCGGTCGACCGGGGTATAGGTGGTGGTTGCGCCGACGGCGATCGGACACATCACCGTGATCGTCAATCCGTAGATGTGATACCAGGGAACGATGGACAGAAAGTCATCCTTCTCGGAGAGGTCGACGACCTTGATCGCCGCGAGGGTATTGGAGGCAATATTCCTGTGGGTCAGCATCGCCCCCTTGGCGTTTCCGGTTGTGCCCGATGTGTACATCAGAATTGCCAGATCATCCTGCGTGACGGGAATGGAAGCGGTCGGGCGGTGACCGAGGACCACGGCATCCATGAACTCGATCCCCTCGAGGGTGCTGCGATCCATGCAGATCAACGACATGTCCGGAAGGGATTCACTTCGGATGGCAGCCAGATCCTCCGCCTTGCTGCCGGAGAAGATGGCCGCGCTCACACCGGCCTCTTCAAGAATTCGCTTCAATTCCCCGCGCTGCAGATCCGGATCCAACGGCAGCACGGCCGCTCCGCACCGGAGAACCGCAAACAGGGCCATCGCGAACGCTGCGCGCGGCTTCGAGATCAGGGCAACCCGGTCTCCTTTTCTGACGCCGAGAGCCTGGAGCGCCGCTCCCAGCCGCCCCACGGTTTCCCCCAAACGGCTGTAACTAATCTCGTTGAGAACGAGCTGAACCCCTTTGCCCTTCTTCCGCTCCGTCGGGATCAGCATCCGCAGCGCCACATTGTCTGCAAAACGCTTGACAGACGTTTCGAACATCTCGTTTAGCGTTGGATACATCAGTCTCCTCCGTACTCCGCTCCCACCCCATGATGAGGCGACCGTATCGAGCCACGATTTCTCCTCATCTCGTTTCATCGGCCTGCCTGCTCGCCGGCCGACTTCGTTGGCTTGCCACTCTGCTACCTTGCGAATTGGACGGCGTCGTGTCAAGAAGCTCTTGTCATGGCGGGCGTGCGATCAAGATCAAAGAGGTAGCGCTCCGCTTCGATGGCGGCGATCGCCCCATCGCCGGCGGCGATGACCGCCTGCGCGTAGCGGCTGGTGAATGCCCGGACATCGCCGGCGGCGAACAACCCGGCGACATTGGTTCCAAGCGCCGCATCCGTCATGACGTAGCCATGCTCGTTGAGCTCGACCGTTCCCTGCAGGAAGCCCGTTTCAGGCGTGTGTCCGATGCTGACGAAGACTCCGTCGATGGGAAGCCGCTCTTCATCGCCGGTCGAGGCATTCCGAAACGTGACGCCTGAGACGAAAGCCTCTCCATGAACTTCGCTGATCGTGCGATTCCACAGGAACTCGATTCCCGGATGTGCTTGCGCTCGGTCCCGCAGAAGCCTGCTGGCTCGGAATGCCTTTGGATCTTCTTCTGGGTGACGGATCACGATACCGACCCAGTTTGCGTAGCGTGTCAGGTAAAGCGCTTCCGTCAACGCCGAATCCCCGGCGCCGACGACGACCACGCGCTTCTCCCGGAAGAAGAAGCCGTCGCAAGTTGCGCAGGATGAGACGCCCTTTCCTTTGAAGCGATCGGCCCCCTTTGCCGGAAGCGGGCGGGGTCTTGACCCCGAGGCGATGATCACGGCGCGCGCGGTGCACGTGCTATCTGACGTGACCAGATGGAAACGCTTCTCGAGCTGCGGATGGCCTGAAGGGGGCCTGTCGGCAACCCCGATCTCGACGACTTCCTCCAACACGATTTCCGCGCCCAACTGCGAGGCCTGGTGGCGCATCCGATCCATCAACGCGGGGGCGGTTGTCTTTTCATCGATGCCGGGGAAGTTCTCGATGCATTCGGTTTCTCTGAGCTGTCCTCCGGGAGTCCGTTTCTCGAATACGACCGTAGACAGGAGGGCTCTCCGCGCGTAAATCGCCGCGGTGAGTCCGGCCGGGCCTGCTCCGATGATTGCAAGATCCGCACTTCGCTTGCTCATGGCGGTAGGAAGTATAGGGTCAGGAGAGGTCGAAATCCTCCAGAGAAAGCAATCCTGAAGCATTTTCGACGACGGTCCTGATTCGCATTTTCGCCTGCTCAAGCTGGGTCTTAACCGTTGTCGCCAGTCCGACCCCTTCTTCGAAGAGGGCCAGGGTGTCCTCCAGCGGGAGCTCCGCAGCCTCCAGCATGGATGCAATCTCCTCAAGTCTCTTCAGCGCCTGATCTACGTTTGCGTTCAACAGCCTTGTTCACCTCCTCAACGATCGACAGGATTTCTCCGTTCGCCAATCGGGTTCGAAGCCTAGCCCCGCTCGAAACTCCCGAAATATCCCGCAGGGGCGTCGCTTCCCCTTCAGCGTACGTCATGCTGTAGCCGCGTAGCAGCGGCAACCACGGGTCCGAGAAGCGAATGATCTCGGAGACCCGTTCGAGCCGACGTGATCGAAGGCTGAGCGCGCCGCCGACCCGGTAACTGAGCGATGCGATCGACAGATCAAGCTGCTGCGACAACCGCCGGACGCGATCTCCGGGAAGACGAAGGACCGAGCGGCGCACGGCGTGGGTCAAATCGCCTTGCCGGCTCCGGAACGCCGAGGTGGTTGCGCGTCCGATCCTTCCCGAGCAATGCAGGATTCTTGACAGCATCTCCGCTCCATCCGGGGCGATGAGTTCGGCCGCGGCAGACGGCGTCGGTGCGCGAACATCGGCGACGAAATCGGTGATGGTGAAGTCCACTTCATGGCCGACGGCGGCGATGACCGGGATCGGACACGCAAAAAGCGCACGCGCCAGCCCTTCGTCATTGAACACGGCGAGATCTTCCGCCGATCCACCCCCGCGACCGATGATCAATGCATCGAACGGCTCCGATTCGGCATGGTAGCGGGTGACGCGGCGAATCGCTTCAATCAGTTCCTGCGCCGCCGATTCTCCCTGGACCGAGCTCGGAAACAACAGCAGCTCGATCAGCGGGAAGCGGCGTTCGACCACCGAAGCAATATCGCGGATCGCAGCACCGGAAGAAGACGTAATGACCGCCACGCGCCGAGGGATCGGCGGCAGCGGCTGCTTGTGCTTTGCGTCGAACAGTCCTTCGGATTCGAGCTTGGACTTGAGCCTCTCGAACGCAAGTTGAAGAAGTCCCTGCCCTGCGGCCTGGATCATGGAAGCGATGAACTGGTATCGCCCGCGTGGCTCGTAGATCGAAAGCCGGCCGAACGCAACGACATGGTCGCCATCAGCCGGCGCGGCCATGGCGGACAACCCTCCCGTGCGTGGCCGGAAGCGAACCGCGGAGATTTCGGCATACTCGTCCTTCAGGGTGAAATAGGCATGACCGGATGGAGCGAGCTTCAGATTGGAGATCTCCCCCTCGATCCAGAATCCGCCGAGCTGCTGTTCGAGAAGATCCTTGGCTTTTCGGTTGATCTCGGACACGGTGTAGATGGGTTCATTAAGCATTCCGACAGACAGTGTAACCGGGCGGCCTCCGGATAGGGAAAGAACGGCCAGATGTTTGAGATGTAGGGCGTTTGTAGCGTATGATTCTTGCCATGCGGGGCAAGGGTTCGGAGCGGTTTCCGGCCGGCCGTCGCATCAAGGGGTATCGAGCGTTTGACCCCGTGATGCGAGGAGGGCGCGTCAATCGGAGCGAGTGGTTCACGCTGCACGTGTTGACGACGGCGACTCCCGGGAGATTGGGGATCTCCCTTGGCCGCCGATACGGATCCGCGGTGGAACGGAACCGTATCAAACGGTTGATCCGGGAAACCTACCGCAAGAACAAAGATCTGTTCGCGGGTGTTGACATCGTGGTTCATCCCCGGCCGCCGTGTCGCGGGCAGGACCACCAGGCCGTGGCCCGGACCTTGCTCAGTCAAGCACGTGCAGTGATTGCGATGGAGGGATGCGATGAACAAGGAGACAATCCGCCTGACCAAGGGCGGCCATGAGCTCATGCAGCAGGAGCTTGATCACACGAAGAAGATCCTCTACGAAGAGATCCCGGAGAAGCTGAAGGCATCCAAGATCAATGGCGGCGATCTTCGCGAGAACAAAGAGTACATGTATCTGCAGAGCGAGCAGCAGTACTACGAGCGTGAAGTCCGTCGGCTGACGTCGGTGCTCGAAGCATCGGAAATCATTCCCGACGAGGAAATCTCCTCCGATGTCATTGGAATCGGATCCAGCTTCATCTTGCAGGACTACGAGTTCATGGAGAGCGGCTCGTTCAGCCTTGTCAGCTCGGCGGAGGTCGATCTGGAGAAGGGGAAGATCTCCATCGAATCTCCCGTAGGGGCAGCCCTTGTCGGGAAGAAAGAAGGCGAGGAAGTCGTCGTCGACCTTCCCCGAGGAAAGGCGCACTTCCGAGTCATCGCCATCCAGTGAACGAGCTGGATCCCCTTGTCGGAACGCGGTGGCGGAAGTGGATCCCGCCACATCGTGGCGGGACGAATCTGTGTACGGCCGGTCCGAACCGTGTCGACAGGCATCCGGAATGCCGTTCGGCGGCATGGATTGGGGATTGACGGGTTCGGAGCCGGAATTGCGCGCTCCGCACGACCGATCGCGGAACCGCGGGCGATTCTCGACGCGTCTTGTTCCCGGTACCTCGATTTCGTCCGGCACGAACGAAACAAGGAGCCGCTGTGGCCTTCGTCAAGCGCTTTGATCGATGGATTGATGCGATCACGGTTTGGGACGAACGGACGCTCTGTGCAATCAGCGAGAGTCCACGATTGCGGAAGATCGACTGGCTGTTCCGCGCGGCGACCTATCTTGGCGACGGCTATGTTTGGGCGGCGCTGGCATTGGGGCTGATCCTTTTCGGCTCGTCGCTCGATCGCGATTATGTGTTGGTGGCGCTCTCGATTACGGTGATCAACATCACCATCTTTCGCATGTTCAAGATGGCGTTCACCCGGCCGCGGCCGCAGCTCCTGACTCCGGATGAACGAGCGTGGAAGATCGACACGTATTCTTTCCCGTCGGGACATACGACCATCGCCTATGGCGTGGCGTGGGCCATCTCGTCGGTATATCCCAGCCTGGCCGTTGGCCTGGCCACCTACAGCGGCGCGGCGCTGATTGGTCTGTCGCGGGTCTACGTTAACGAGCACTATCCATTGGATGTGATTGGCGGCGCGATCCTTGGAACGACGATCAGCTCTCATCTTCTACCTATTTTTCTTCAGTTTGTCCTTTGACAAGATCCGAACGGGCCAATTAGAATCCGGCACCCGAGAAGGAACATCGTGACGACGGGAGGATGTGTATGATCCAACACGTGTCGAAACGGGCATCGGGATCCAAGCGATCCGCGATCCGTGAGCTTCTGAAGTTGACGGAACGTCCCGAGATCATCTCGTTCGGAGGGGGACTACCGGCTCCGGAAACGTTCCCCCATGAACAGATGGCGGACATCGCGGCCGAAGTGATCCGGGAGAACCCGCAGAACGTGCTGCAATACGGATCGACCGAAGGAAGCCGTACCCTACGAAAGCTGATGGCCGAGTGGCTGCGCCCTCAAGGGATCGACGTCACGATCGACCAGCTTCTCGTGACGACGGCATCGCAGCAGGGGCTGGATCTTCTCTGCAAGGCATTCATTGACCCCGGCGATGTGATTTTCTGCGGGCTGCCGAGCTACCTCGGCGCCATCCAATCGTTCCGGCTGTTTGAGAGCCGCATGGTGGGTGTCGATCTGGAAGACGACGGCATGAACCTGGACATGCTCGAGCAACGGATCGAAGCTGAGCGGGCCGCCGGGCATCGACTCAAGGCGGTGTACGTGATTCCCGATTTTCAGAACCCCTCGGGGATCAGCATGTCGCTTGAGAAGAGGAAACGCTTGCTGCAGATCGCTCGCCGCGAAGACCTCCTGATCTTCGAGGACAACCCCTACGGGCAACTGCGATTCGCCGGCGATCCGATTCCGTCGATTCTCAGCCTCGACGATGAAGGCGCCGGACGGGTGATGATGCTGTTCACCTTCTCCAAAGTGCTCTGCGCTGGACTCAGACTCGCGTTGCTGATCGCCAGCGGAGACCTGATGGATGCGCTGGTTCGGGTGAAGCAACCGACCGACCTTTGCACGTCCAAGCTGACGCAGCACATGGCGGCGCGCTACATCGAGCGGTACGGACTCGATGACCATCTCGCCGAAATCCGCAAGATCTACCGCGTGAAACGAGATGCGATGATCAAGGCCCTCGAACGCCACATGCCCAAGGATGCGGGGATCAGTTGGACAAACCCCGACGGAGGGTTGTTCCTTTGGGTTCGCTTGCCGAAAGGGCTGAACACCGAGACGATGTTCCCGCGAGCGATCGAGCACAAGGTTGCTTATGTGATCGGCTCGGCGTTCTACGTTGACGGGCGCGGGGAGAACACGATGCGCCTCTCGTATTCTCTTGTTTCCACGGAAGACATCGAGGAAGGGATCCGCCGACTGGGCGATCTCATCCGGGAAGAGCTGGCGGTGATCACCCCGTAGGGGAAGAGCCGTCGTCAACACGATCGAAAACTTGGTCCGCGCGGGAGTGCCAGCCAAAGCTCCGTGCGGACCAAGTCTCTTCTCGCGTCAGAGATACGTCCCGATCCAAGCTCGATCGTGATCTCGATCTTGATCTTGATCTCAATCCCGAATCCGGACTCCGTCCTACGCTTCGAACAGCTTCCCGGGAGCCACTTCGACGAACCTCGCGGTCATTCTGACTGTGTTCTCGAAGTCGTTCATCCGCATGGTGGATGCCGGCGAATGGATGAACCGGCAGGGCACGGAAAGCACGCCCGAAAGGACTCCGCCCCGGGTCAGATGAATCGCTCCGGCATCCGTTCCGCCGTAGGTCGGGAGCTTGTACTGAAACGGGATCGAGGATTCATCCGCAATCCGTTCGAGCACGTCGATGACGCGCCGAGAGACGATGATCGACCGATCGGCCACCGTGATCGCCGGTCCTTGGCCCAGGCGCACCGGTTGTTGATCTTCACGAACCCCCGGCATGTCGGCCCCGATCGTCCCCTCGATCGCCAGGGCGAGATCAGGCTTGATCTGGTGAGTGGCGGTATGGGCTCCGCGCAAGCCGACCTCTTCTCCGATGACGAACGAGTAGGCGATCGTCCAGTCCAGATCCTTTTCGGCCAGCCGCTCCGCCGTTTGAATCAGGACGGCGCAGCCGACACGGTCGTCGAACGCCTTGCCGGTAACATAGCCGTCGTGGATCTCGGTGAACGGATAGTGGATGGTCAACGGATCTCCGATACGGACTCCCATGTCGGTGGCTTCGTGCCCTGAAGAGGCGCCGATATCGACAAACAGATCCTCCATCGGGATTGGCCGTTCGCGCGCTTCGGCCGAAAGGATATGGGGAGGAGCGGCGCCGATGACTCCGAGACGTTTCCCGCCATCCCGTGTCTGAACCGTGACGCGGTGGGTGGGGAGAATCCGCGGATCCCACCCGCCGAGCGGCGAGAACCGCAAGTACCCGTTGCCATCGATCCATTTCACGATGAACCCCACCTCATCCATGTGGGCGTCGAGCATGAGGGTTCGTTTCGATTTGCCGTGTCGGATGGCGATGAGATTTCCCAGGACATCGGTGCGAACCTCGTCCACCAACGGCGAGATATGCTCCTGAATGACCTCGCGCACCTCATCCTCGAAGCCGGAGACTCCGAAAGCATCGGAGAGGCTGGCGATCAATCGGACTGCGTTCATGTCCTTCCCCCTTTTGAAGCGAAAGCGATTATAGAGAACTCCCCCGCAATCCCCACGGGTTACTGCGACACCGCGGCATGGATCCTGTCGGCCAAATCGCGTGAAATCCCCGGGACAAGGGCGATTTCGTCTGCCGATGCGGCGGAGAGCCCCTTTAGCGAGCCGAAACGGCGAAGCAGGGCGGAGCGGCGCTTGGGACCGATGCCGGGAATCGCATCCAAGGTGGATGACAGGGTTCGCTTGCGGCGCAAGTTTCGGTGATACGTGATCGCGAAACGGTGCGCCTCGTCACGGATCTGCCGCAGCAGCAACAGCGCTTCGCCGTCCTTGGCAAGCACAAGCGGAAGCGGCCGCGCCGGGCGGAACACCTCTTCGTGCCGCTTGGCCAACCCAAGAAGTTCGATTCCTTCCAAGTCGAGTTCCGAGCACACGGATCGGGCCACGTTCAACTGACCCTTGCCGCCGTCCACGATGACCAGATCAGGAAGCTCCGAGAATTTGCCCCGGGAGACGGTGGGATCGGAGATCTCCTTCAGCCCCCTGCGAAAGCGCCGCCGCAGCACCTCGGCCATCATCGCGTAGTCATCGGGGTGGCCGCCGGCCTGAATCTTGAATCGGCGATACGCGTCGCGTCGCGAACGTCCGTTGATGAAGACGACCATCGAGCCGGTGGCTTCCGTGCCCTGAATATTGGAGATGTCATACGCTTCGATCCTCTGCGGGAACGTCGACAGAGAGAGAACCTCCGCCAGCTCGCTCAGAGCGGACGTTGCTTTGGATTGCAGCGTGACCGCGGCCCGTTCCGCCTTGTACGCATAGCGTGCGTTCTCCTCGGCAAGCCTGATGACGTCTCGCTTCTCACCTCGCTGCGGGGTGTGAAGCCGCACCTTCTTCCCTCGCTTCGAGGTGAGCCATGAGGAGAGGGCGGCGGTCGCGTCTTCGTCCATGGGCGCTGGCAGAAGGATCTCCGGGGGGACGGCGTGCGCGGCCGAATAGAACCGGGACAGGAACTCCGGGAGCACGTCGATCGTCGTCGCCCCATCGGGAACCCGCAAATGGAAAGCGATGCGTCCGCTCAGTCGTCCGTCGCGAAGCTGGAACACGTTTGCGCAGGCGGCCGAGCCGTCGATGTAGAGACCGATGGCGTCGCGATCCTTGAGATCGGACAAGGCCACCGCTTGACGCTCGAGCGTATTGCGAAGCGCCAAGACCTGATCGCGATGGCGGGCCGCCTTTTCGTAGTTCTTTGCGGAGGCCGCCTCCTCCATCTCCGCCGTGATTCGTTGGATCAATCCGGTGACGCGGCCTTCGAACAACAGCGATGCTCCATCGACGATCTGTGCGTACTCCCGAGGCGTCACCAGCTCGGCGCAAGGAGCGAGGCAGCGTCCGATGTGGTAGTTGAGACACGGACGGCGCGGCGAGCCAAGCGGCAGCGCCAGACTGCATGTGCGGATCGGAAACAGCTTCTGCGCCAGTTTGAGCGTGGAGCGCATCGCCTTGACGTTGGTGTATGGACCGAAATATCGAGCCCTGTCTTCGCGACGGCGCCTGGCGATCAGCACGCGGGGATACGGCTCGTTGGTGATTTTCAGGTACGGATAACGCTTGTCATCGCGCAGGCGCACATTGAACCGCGGCTGATGCCGCTTGATCAGCGTGTCTTCGAGGAGGAAGGCTTCCGCCTCCGTTTTGGTGCGGATGACCTCGAAATCGGCGATTTCGTCCACAAGGCGGCGGATTCTCGCCTCCTTGCCGGCGGAGGCCTGGAAGTACGAACGAACGCGGCTTCGCAAAACGGACGCCTTGCCCACGTAGATCACGGCTCCCGAAGGATCCTTCATGAGGTAGACACCGGGGGTCCTCGGCAGGGAGGAAAGCTTCGCCGCCAGGTCGCCGGATGACGCCGGCTCGTGGAGTTCCGCCTGGGTCGGATGCTCCGGGAGATCGTCGTTGGGGGACATCTTGGATGAAGGGGTCGTGTTCATCGTGGTTCGGGCTATGGTAGCCACCATGCGAGGCCACGGCCAATCGGCGACGTCTCGTGGCGCATGTCCACGCGGGATGCGTCGCGTGTCCTTGCCAATTTCGCGCCAACCCCACAAAATACACACAGCATGTTCATCGTGCGTTGATGTTCGCCGCGTACCGTGGGAAGCGATGAGGGGACCAAGCCTCTCTAGACTCTAGCAACGCAAGCGCGAAGCGGCCCCTCTGAGGGTCTCTTCGCTTTGGAGAAGAGTGGAATCTGATACCGTACTGCACCGAAGCTTCGATGGGTTCCTGGTGTTTCTTCGAGAAGGACGGCTCGCGCGCGTGACCCGTCCGATCGTCTGGTGGCTGGGGCGCGTCCTTCACATTGCCCGCAAACACAACCTGAACCCGTGGGTCTTTGTCGGCATGTCCGTCCTGGGATGGGTCGTTCAGGGGATGTTCTACCTGTCGGGACACGGCGGTCCGGGAGGCGAGCTGGCGCTTCTGATCACGCTTCGCCTGATGGCGCTTGTCGTTCCGGCGTACATCCTGCTTCGCGGACGGAACATCGCATCGGTCATCAACGTATCCGTGGTGGCCGGACTGGCCATCAACACCGCGTGGCACGTGTGCTACTTTGTCTACCTGTAGCCGGCGACAGCGTGCGATTGCCTGAGCGCCACAGAACGCTATAATCTCCAACGCTTTGACCCAAACATTGGGGGTGTAGCTCTAATCGGGAGAGCGCCCGCCTTGCACGCGGGAGGCTGTCGGTTCGAATCCGATCACCTCCACCAGACTTGACCAGCAAAAGTGTCCGGGAGGCTTCGCGGCTCCCGCTTCTCCGAACCAGAAGTGCCCCGATGAGGCTTTCAATCTTCTCTTCCAGTCTTATTTTCAACAGACCGCCAGCCCCGTATTCAATTGCATCGACCCTTGATGAGTGTTTCCACGTGTCTCTGTATGGAGGGGGATCTCCAAGTGCTCTGTGCCAGGAATCGTTAAGGAATCGTAAGGTACAGCGTGAGAATCGTTAACCCGAGATCCGTGTGAGCCGTCTTCGCGCCACAGAACACCATAACCTCCAGCGCTTTGACCCAGACATTGGCGATGTAGCTCTAGTCGGGAGAGCGCCTGCCTTACACGCGAGAGGGTGCGGGTTCGAATCCGATTACCTCCGGTTTGGGCCACTGGAATTCCGCAGTATAATAGTCTGTTTGAAGGTAGGGAATGATGGAACATTTAAAGCATCAGAGTGAAGAGTCGCTTCCTGATCCAGCCAGCTCTGCAGATCGGCATGCGAATGCGGCGATTACGCAGATCCTTCGTATCTTGGTCACTTCCTCCTGCAACTACTCCTGCACATACTGCCATAGCGAAGGCATGTCTCCTGACGCACAGCAGGAGATGAACCTTGAGGACTTTCTATTCGTTGCGGATGCTGGACTTCCTCTTCTGGAGGGTTTCGCGATTGCTGGGGGAGAACCGTTGCTCTACCCGGACCTCGCAAGCCTGTGCCTCCAGATCTGGACTACGACAGGCAAGAAAGTCCATCTGACGACAAATTCCTCCATGACCCTCTTCCCTCTTCACTCTGCATTCCATGCAATAGCACGGATCAACCTTTCAATCAACTCTTTGAACCCCCACGCATACAAAATGATCACGGGCGTCAATATGCCTCGACGCGTGCTTCTAGCGAATGCGGATCTCTTGTCGAAGTCTCAGATTGAAGTTCACACGAACACTGTGTTGTTGCCTGAGCTGACTACGTCGATGTCGGCGATCCGCGAGATCGTCGATTTCTGCAACACGTATGGTTTCGTACCTGAATTTCTTCACTTCATACCGAGAGTGCCCGCCGAGGCAGCGGAGACATGTGACGCTCTCAACCAGTTCAGAGCATCCGTGCGGGCGCTTGGTCTGCGACCGAGCAACTACCGGCGCCCGTTCAGCCACCCGAATACCCTCTACGAAGGGGACAGCACGCGGCTGATCCTGAGGGACTTCGGTCAAGTCCCAACTGCTGGGGTTTGCCGTGATTGCGGAATGCGCTCATACTGCTCGGAGGGCTTCTGCCATGTCCGGATTTCTCCGGACGGTACTATGTCAGCTTGCCGAGCTGGAGCTGCTTCCAGAGGGAACGTGCTACCCTATGTAAGAACGCGGGACGCTGAAGCTGTGCGCGAGATACTCGGCGGACTTCAGGGGCTGTTCCCGCTCCGTCCAGAGTGGGCACAGCTGTTTGTGGCGCGGCGCAATCAGAGCGTTGGAGGATACGATTGGAGATTCTGACGATAGTCCTGTCAGTTGTCACTCTCATCATGGCTTGGCTTTTTTGGCGGTATAGATCACCACAGCAGATGAAGGCCTGGTTCATATCCCATACGAAGGGTGGGGTAAATGTGTCTCTTGTGCGCGATCTAGTTGAGGCTGGTCTAGTGCTTGAACATGCTGAGTTGCTCGACAACCCAGCGATGATGCGCCGTCAGCGATTCATTTACTGGCCGGTTACGCCTGCGGATTCTCCCAACTTGGTACATGCTACCTTCCTTCGCTACCTGGAAGACCTGACTCGGGCAGGCTTGAGTGTCCGGCTCCTGGTGTTTGATAGATACTACGGTGCGATCACTGGCCGGGACGAAGCAGCTGCCCTACGTGACGCAAAGCTGTTCGTGGATGCCCTTCGGCGGCAAGGTATGTCGAGAGTGCAGCACAGGGTCGTCTACGAGAGTAGACTCCTGAACTCCAGAATCCGGGGGAATGCGCTTCTCGGAAGCCTGCTAGGGTATTTCAGTGCGCTCTCCAAGGGCAGCGTTGACGAAATCGCATCCTACAAGCACCATCTGGTAGAGATGTCTCCGTTTGTTCGGTATATCAGACCATTCCTGAACATGGTGTACCTGTCTCGTACGAGCAGCAAGTACGGTTTCACACTGTCTGGCTATGATGAACGGGCAATATGGCATGCCTATCATGAGTACATCGGTATGAAGAAGGAGTTTCGCTTAACGAACCTGTACATACCAACTGCACATAGCCTAACTGGCGCCGACACGGACGTGCTGGACAGCGAAGGGAGTTTCACTGCGGCGGACAGCAAAGAAGAGGTAAGGCGAAAGGTGGAGCTTAGCTTGGAGAGGGGAGGAAGCGAAGGTGCCGCTCTCTACGCCTTGAAGTACCTAGTATTCGGAAGGGGGGCCAAACTGGAAGTGCGTGGCCCGACCTTCGGCATCAGGGAATTCCTGTCCTCCGAAGATGTAGTCCATGAGCTGCGGACTGCAGATCCGCTAGTTCGTGAGACCATCTATAACGTAGTTACTGAAGCTATCTACACAGTAATGCGTACGGGTAGAGTATCGCTGCCTCCAACGCAGAACGACTCGAAAGATGGAAAACCAAGCCATTGGGATTTGCGGACTTGAGCCGAGAATCATCGTAGTGTTCCACATGTACACCGTTGGGGCTCCCGCTTGAGACGTGGCTCCGAGAAGCCGAAGCAGTGGAGATCCTTAGGAAGGCCACTTTAGGCTCAGGTATACGTCAGAGCAAGAGACCTCCAGTTGCTTGCCCAGGCTTCACCAGCCGAACGATTTCATGGTTCCCGTAGCGGCGGGGGATAGCAGGATCGCCTCCTGGCTGCAATTTTGCGCAATAGCAAGGTCGCCTCTCGGTTGCGATCCTGCGCCATTGCCCCAGACGTTTGTCTCTGCTTGTTCGATCAGTGCTCTCAATCACTCTGGCAGCACCTGTCAACTCATATCTTCACAACTCGCGCGGGGAGAGCTGTTTCCAGATGCCATGTCCAGCAAATGGCGAAGCGACACTCGCGCAAGGCAGGCATCATGAAGAACGTCCACCCTCACCCCCTCCGACATACGGTTGCGGCCGACTTTCTCCGTGAAAGCCGAAACATCCGCCTTGTGCAGGACGCGCTAGGGCATGCTGATAAATCGACAACAACGATCTACAACCACGTCTGTGACGAAGAGATGGCCGCAGCTCTTCGTCAGCTTAGGTGCATAAGCAGCTTCCACCCAAGAGATTGATGCATGGCCTGTGACAATCTCATGTATAGGTGACATACACCGCTGGCGGATCTCTTGCCTTATCTGATCATGATATTCATGATACGATATAAGGAGTGAGATGTGGGTATCGACGGAACGCGTAAGCGTAGATTCGAGAGGCTAACGTGAAGTCATTCGAGCAGATGGGCCTGTGGTGGCTCCCAGATCAAGAAACCAATGCTGTCGCCGGTGTCCTTCGCTTCTCTCGGACTGAAGGATTGGAGCTGAGGCTTGTAGGTTCTCTTTCGGATACCCCATCGAAGGCACCTGACGAGATCCCCATCATTCTTGGGGCAGTCGAAGGTCACGGAAGCATCACGCTTGAGAGTGCCCGGAGCGCCGGTTTCTCTTTCACTACCGGTGGTCCATTCAGGGAAAGATACCGACCTGATGTTGCCTATTCCGGAGCGCATCTTGACACGCCGAATAGCCGAGAATTCTCCAGGGTCCGTGTCATGTTGCAGTTTCTCGTCGACTGGGCACGAGTGCCGCCGATTAGGATTCATCGGGCGAGCAAGGTTGGCGAAGGCAGCAGGATTGAGGCGCTCTGCGATGCCTCCTCTCCGATTGCTGCGGCAGACACCCCCTGTGGAACTGTGAGACTTGTCTGCTCGCACAGCTACACAGGGAATCCGAAGCAAAGGATTGAGCTCTCACGAAATGCTGAGTTCAACGTTGAGCTCAAAGAGGCAATGGACATCGAGGAGATCTACCAGAAAGTGGTACTACCTCTTCAGAAACTGGTCAGCCTGGGCACTGATCGAGCAACCGCCTTGCTCAGTCTGGTCGTCAACAGCAGCTCTTCCACGTATACACTCTCGGATGGTATTGAGCGACCGAATCCCCTGGAGGTCTACTTCCGCACGAGATTGGTACCTGTGGATGATCCTGGAGTTCTTGCTCCACACAGGATGCTGTTCACGTATCAGGACATCGCTTCTCACTTCTCTGCAAGCCTTTCTAAATGGATGGAATGTTTCTCTGATCTTGAGAACACGATCGCGCTAACCACACACTCTCTGTACTCGGAAAACATTGGAGTAGACAGGGCCTTCCTCATGCTAGCTCAGGCTGCTGAGGTGTACCATAGGCGGCGATTCCCCGGAGAGCGCCTTCCGAAACCCGAGTTCAGGAAGCGCCGCAAGGAGATCCTCGGCGTTTGCCCATATGGGCTGCGATCCTGGCTGAAAGGCGAATTCAGGTGGCAGAACGAGTTCTCACTCCGCGATCGCCTTCGACAGCTGGTGGCCTCTGCAGGTGAAAGCCTTCCCCCGGTCGTCGGAGACGTGGATGAGTTCATCAAGGACGTCGTCGGGTCACGCAACTACTACACACACTACTCAGAGCACCTGAAGCGGAGCGCTGCGAAGGAGAAGGATTTGTACTTCCTGAGTCAAGCCCTTTCGGTACTGATCCGCTCATGCCTGCTAGAGGAAATCCATGTTCCACTTGAGAGCCGAAAGGCGCTTTTCGGCCGGAACCAGCAGTATGCCTTCCTGTTAAGCGAAGCACCAATGACTCTACACAGGATCTTCTTCAGAGCCACAACCAAAGCAGAGAGGGATAGCGCAATAGTTGCTGCGGTGACGCGGCACGGGTATACCAGACGTGATGTTGCGGAACATCTTGGGCTTCATGCTACAACCGTCGGACGGATCGTTGCGGCGAAGCTGTCAAGCTAGCTCAAGTCAAGTGGCATACGATAAGCCTTGTGTGCAGGGGCCGTAGTGAGGCTGTTGCAGGACTCCAGCTTGGCTACAGCTCAATCAGCCCTGCCTGTCGCTCTTCATCCCGAGGGTAGGCATCAAGCCCCCGATTCTGGTGGTGATGTTGCACTACCTTCTTCTCTTGGGAGCGACTAAGTGTGATCACTTGCCGGAGCGTCAGTGCTCGTTGGGTTCTGCGCATGGAGTCAAGCGGGGAATCAGCTGACGGTGGCGTTATGGATACTTCAGCAGAAGGACTGCGGCGAGCAATCCGGTGACGACGATGGCAATCGTGGCCAGCCAAACATACCCAAGCGCATTCGGCGGCGGTTCATACGGTCCGGGAAGATGAAGCAGGATGATCTCGGCGTCGGGATCGGGGGTCCATTCGCTGAAGCGGCCAAGGGAGTGTGCCGTGACAAGGCCGTCACCCATGTAGAGGGCCACGTGATCAATCCATCCGTCGTGCTCGTGATCGTAGGCAACGACATCGCCAGGGTTCAGGGCGGATAGCTCATCAACACGCGTTGAGCCCTGCCGCATCAGCCAGTTCACCAGCCGCTGTGCGCCCGGCTCACCGTAGGCGGAGGTTCTGGAGGGGATATCGAGCCCGCCGGCCGGCTCATTCGACTCGCTGCCGATGCAACAGGACACGAAGTGCGCACAATCGAACCCTTCTGTCTCGGTTGGCAGCGGCTGCCCGGCCCCAAGCAAGCTCGGCCCATCGGTGTGGGCGAAGTAGTAGCCATCGCTGCAGGTCTTGTCCCAGTAGTCTTGTGCATATCGGCAAGCAGCCAGACGATCATAGGTGGTTGCTGCCTGTGCGCTGAGGGTGGGCGCGACTGTCGACAGCACGAAGCACAAAGACACGACAGCAAGGCGTGGTATTGTGCCCATGCCTCGAGGTTTGTGGGAGACTGCGATCACGGATACCTCTCCAAGTAGATGTTGCCGCCACGGTAGCGCATTCGGATGCCCTGGCGCAACCGCAGATCGCCAAGAGTAGGCTTGACTCTGGAAGCACGCGTGCCGATTCGTTCATTCACGCTATCTCCTCGCTGCAGAGTCGGACGTCTTGGAACTCTCCCTCCACATGTGCAAGCCTGCCGCGGTGCCGTGGATGCGGGTCGAGTTGCGGGTTGTCGTAGTGATGCCGCAGCACATCGGCAGCTTTGAGGTGTTCGTCGAACGGAGCATGTGAGCTGTCCTTGTCGGAGCGGTGGGCGATGGCGGATGGGATCTGCCGGATCTCGCCGATGCGTTGGGCGCTCCTCCTTCTCACCCACAAGCTCCAGGATGTCATCGACGATTGGGCGGACTTGTTTTTGGCGGTTCATGGCGCGATGGATGAAGGAAGTGCCGATCCTGTTTGCGCTTGATGCGCGTGGCGGATCGACGCGTTGCTTTGACTTCGTGCACGGGTGAATTACAATCCCCAACAGAGGTGTTGCGATGCCAGAGCAAACGATGCGCGAGATGCGCGAACATATGACCCGCACCGTGGACGTGCTGAAAGTGGGCTTGGCCAAGGTCCAGACCGGTCGAGCGAATCCGGCGATGGTCGAAGACGTCGTCGTCGAGTACTACGGCGCGCCGACGCCGCTGAAGCAGCTGGCGACGATTGCCGCTCCCGATCCGAACCTGCTTGTGATCCAGCCGTACGACAAGACGCAGATGGAGTCGGTCGAGAAGGCGATTCTTGCCGCCGATCTCGGCTTGAATCCGGCGAACGACGGGAAAGTCATTCGCGTCAAGATCCCGAAGTTGTCCGAAGAGCGCCGCCAGGAATTGGTTCGCGTGATCAAGGCGAAGGGCGAGGAGTCCAAGGTGGCCCTACGCAATATTCGCAGGGACGCGAACGATCGTCTCGATCGGATGAAGAACGACGGCGACATCTCCGAGGACGAGCACCGGAAACGGCGCGACAAGACCGATGATGCCGTCCACGAATTCTCGAAGACCGTCGATCAGCTGGTCGCCGACAAGGGTCAGCAGCTGCAGACGATCTAAGCCGGCAATCATGCCTGCTCCGACCGAAACGAAGATCCCGATTCTTGCGTTGCTGCGGAGGCTTCATTGCGGGTGGGTGCTCGGCGGGGCGATCATCCTCGGGGGAGTCCTCGCGGGTGTCGGCCGTTCGGATGCAGCGCTTGGTGCCGTGATCGGCGGCGTGCTGTACTTCATGCACAGTTGGTTTCTGTGCGTTGCTGCACGCTCCCTGGCTTCTTCGGCAACGCCTCGATCGGGGAAGCTCGGGGCTGCGGCGGGAACGGTGGCGCGGCTCGTGTTCCTGGGGGTTGCGCTTGCGCTCGTATCCCGGTTGGGGCAAGCTTCGTTGCTTGCCGCGATCGGCGTGTTGCTCGGGTCGCAGCTGCAGTTGGCGATCACGCGAGCCGTGCAAAGGGGGAACCGATGTTCGAGCAATTAGCACCGCTGCTCGATCACCTAGGCGAGAAACGGATGGCCATCCTCCATCTTGGGGGGTACAGCATCCGGTTTGATGTTGAAGCGATCCTCATGAGTTGGATCGCCATGGCTGTGCTTGTCGTTCTTGCCCTGGTTCTTCGACGCGGGTTCCGCCAGCGGGTCGATGAGAAACCAACGCGGACCCAGGCCATGCTCGACAGTCTGATCGGGTTCATCGAGGGACAGCTTCTGGGGAATTTCTCTTCCCAATCGCTTGCTCGGCAGATGTTTCCGTTTATCGCCACGTTGTTCTTGTACGTCCTCGTCTGCAATTGGATGTCGGTGATCCCGTACTTGAGCTCCCCGACTCAGGATCTGAACGTGACGCTTGGCCTTGCGTTGATGGTGTATGTCGTGTCGCAAGTGCTGGCGGTGAGATCCAAGGGCGGCAGAAAATACCTCAAGGGATTCCTCGAACCGATGGCGTTTCTGTTGCCGATCACGCTGGTCGGAGAGATCAGCAAGCCGCTGTCTCATGCATTTCGTCTGTTCGGGAACGTTCTTGCGGGAACGATCCTCGTCACTGTCGTGATGGTCAAGTTCGCTCCGGTTCTTGTTCCCTCGGGACTCAATCTTGTTTTCGGATTGGGCTTCGGAGCGATTCAAGCGTTTGTGTTCGCGATTCTTGCCGTGGCGTACATCGATGTTGCCGTCGGCTAGATCCTAGGTAGGGAGGAAGCATGCTGCAGGAAGTCCAGAGTGCTGTGGGGATCTCGGGGGCCGACATCGTGTTGGCGGCGAAGTACGTGGCCGCCGGACTGTGTATGGGAATCGGAGCCATCGGTCCCGCAATCGGTGAAGGAATGGCCGCGTCACACGCGCTTGACGGCATGGCGCGTCAACCGGAAATGCGCAGTGCGCTGATGAGCACGATGGTTCTCGGTCAGGCAATCACGGAAACCACGGGAATCTACTCGCTTCTGATCGCCATTGTGCTGTTGTTTGTCGTGTAGGGCGGGGAGGACGCATGAGCTTTGAGTGGGGGACGATCGTCAAGACGATCAACTGGACGCTCGTCTTTAACCTGGTCAACTTCGCAATCCTGCTGCTTCTGCTGCGGTGGCTGCTGTTCAAGCCGGCGCTGCGATACCTCGACAAACGACGCGAGGCGATTCACGAGCACATGGAAGCGGCGCGGCGGAGCGAGGAACAGGCGGCGGAGCTTCAGCGAGAACGCGAGCGGGCGTTGACCGCGGCCAGGGATGAGATTCGGAAGATGATCGACGAGTCCCGATTGGAGGGTGAGCGAATCCTCGCCGAGGCGAAGCAAGCCGCCCGCCACGAAGCGGCGCGGGTCGCCGAGGACGCGCTCCAGGAGATCGAGCAGCAACGGGAGACGGCCCTTGCCGAGCTTCGGGAAGCGTACGCCGGAGTTGCGGTGATGGGTGCGGCGCGGGTTCTCGATCGAGAGATCAACCAGGACGATCACCAGCGATTCCTCGATGAGTTGCTGTCCGAGCTGGATGAAGAGATGTTGAGGACGAGGACGCCATAATGGGATCACGTGATATCGCCCGTCGCTACGCCGAGGCCGGATTCGAACTGGCGGTCGAGCAAGCCGGGGGCTCAGTGGACGGCGTGCTCGAACAGCTGGAAGCAGTTCGTGACGCGATTGAAGAAATCGACGATATCCAGGTTTTTCTTGCCCACCCGCTGATTCCCAACGAGCGAAAGATCGGCTTCCTACGGCGAGCGTTTCCCGATCTCGATCCCGTGGCCGATGGATTGCTGCGGATGATGATCCGAAATCAACGGACCGATCATCTCGATCTGATCCTTGAAGAGTACCGAACGCTTCTTGCGACTCGTGCGGGAATTGCCCAAGTGGATGTGACGACGGCGATTCCGCTTTCGGCGGAGGGGCGCCGGAAGCTCGGCGAGCGCCTTGCGGGACTCCTGCACGGACCGGTGAACCTGAGGGAAGAAGTGGATAGCTCGCTCATCGGGGGACTGAGACTGCTGATTGGCGGCCGATCGATTGACGGCTCGCTTGCGGGGAAACTGGAGCGCTTGCGGACCGTGTTGGAAGGCTAGCGAGGGGGAGGAACACCTTGTCAACGAAGCGACGACGAGATGAAATCAGTGCGATCTTGAAGGAACAGATCCGCGGATTCTCGCAGGATCTGGCGATGGATGAAGTGGGCGTGGTCGTGGAAGTCGGGGACGGAATCGCCCGCGTCTTCGGATTGCAGAACGCACTGTCCTCCGAGATCCTTGGCTTCCCCAACGACGTGTTCGGAATGGTGCTCAATCTTGAAGAAGACAGCGTCGGCGTGGCCCTGTTTGGAGCCAGCGAACTGATCCAGGAAGGCGATGAAGTCACCCGGACGGGCCGGATTCTTGAAACCGTCGTTGGCGAAGATCTTCTGGGCCGGATCGTCGACCCTCTTGGACGGCCCAAGGATGGGCGGGGACCGATTGCCTCGGACGAGCGGCGCAAGGCGGACGTGAAGGCGCCGGGCGTGATCATGCGCCAGCCGGTCAATGTGCCGCTGCAGACGGGCCTGAAGTCGATTGATGCGATGACGCCGATCGGGCGCGGGCAGCGAGAACTGATCATCGGCGATCGTCGCACCGGCAAGACGGCCATCGTGATCGACACGATCATCAATCAGAAGGGGAAAGGCGTTGTCTGCGTCTACGTGGCCATCGCTCAGAAAGCGTCGACAACGGCGCGGGTCGTGGAAACGCTGAAGCAACACGGCGCGCTCGACTACACGATCATCGTGGTCGCCGAGGCCGACGAACCGGCGCCGATGCAGTACATCGCTCCCTATGCCGGCTGCGCAATGGCCGAATTCTTCACCTATCAGGGCAGAGATGCCTTCATCGTGTACGACGACCTTTCCAAACACGCCGTCTCGTATCGCGAGATGGCGCTGCTGCTGCGGCGATCGCCCGGGCGCGAGGCGTATCCCGGAGACATCTTCTACACCCACTCGCGCTTGCTGGAACGCGCGGTCCGCCTATCGGACGAACACGGCGGCGGCTCGCTGACGGCGTTCCCGATTATCGAGACCAAGGCCAACGACATCTCCGCCTACATCCCGACCAACGTCATCTCGATCACGGACGGCCAGATTTACCTCGAGCCGGATCTGTTCAACCAGGGGTTTCGCCCGGCAATCAATGTGGGGAAATCGGTCTCTCGTGTCGGCGGAGCGGCGCAGATCAAGGCGATGAACCAAGTTGCCGGGCAGTTGCGGCTCGAACTCTCGCAGTATCGCGAATTGGAAGCGTTCGCCGAGTTTTCGGCCGACTTGGATGATGAGTCAAAGGCGCAGCTCGCGAGAGGCGATCGGCTGATGGAAGTCCTGAAGCAGGATCAGTATCGCCCGATGCCGGTCGAGGAGCAGGTTGCGGTGCTCTATGTCGCCGTCGAGAACCATCTCGCAAGCATCGAGTTGTCCGAAATCAGGCGGTTCGAAGACGAGTGGCTGCGTTATCTGCGCAGTGAGAATGCCGGGATCCTTGACGCGATTCGCACCGAAGGGAAACTGACCGATGCCATTCGGGCCCAATTCGAGACGGCGATCGCCCAGTTCAAAGAGCGGTTCGGAGGGTAGCACGTGGCGGGAAACGTTCGCGAAATCAACCGGCGGATCGGCAACATCCGCAACATTCGCCAGATCACCAAGGCGATGAATGCGATCGCGATGACCAAGGTGACCCGCTTCAAACGGCGTCTCGAAGCGGCAAAACCCTGGACCGAGTCTCTGGAGCGACTTGTTGCCGCGGCGATGGCTCAACCCAACCTGACGCGCGAGCCGCATCCGCTGGTGTCCGACAACGGCGCGGAACCGGTTGCGGTCCTTGTCCTGAATTCCGACAGCGGTCTGTGCGGTCGCTATACCGGAGACCTGAATCGGGCGACGGAGAAGCTCATCCACGAACACGGTCCGGCGGCGAGACTGCTTGTCGGCGGCGAGAAGGCGCGGCTCTTCTTTGCACGTCAGGATCAGTCTCGATCTCGACCCGTGGAGACCCTGGAGACGTATGTCCGTGTGTACAGCGACCCGACGATGGACATCGCCGGGAGGATCTCGCGGGACATCATCCGGCTGTACAACGAACAGGCCATCGGGCGGTGCATCGTGGTCAGCATGCGATTCGTGTCCGATCTGAGACAGCGGCTGCAAATCGAAACACTCCTTCCGATCGAGGTTGCACCCCGCGGCTCCGAAGCGCTGATTGAGCCGTCGGGGCCGGAGTTTCTCGACAGGATGCTCCCGCTCTACGTTCAAGGGAAGCTGTTTGAAGCGCTGTTGCATACCCGCGCCAGCGAAGAAGCGATCCGCCGCCAATCGATGAAGAGCGCAACAGACAATGCAGACGATCTCATCACGCTTCTAACGAGAACGTACAACAAGGCGCGCCAGCAGGGAATTACGACAGAGATCGCGGACATCGTGGGAGGATCGGAAGCGCTGCGAAACGCATGATCCTCCGGAAAGATCAGGAGCATTCCATGGCGAAGACACAGGTTGTTGGACGAATCACCGAAATCAAAGGTCCCGTGGTTGATGCGCGGTTCGAGAAAGGGCGGCTCCCTCATGTCAACGATGCGCTGAGAATCCCCCGCGAGGGGGATACGGATCTCGTTCTCGAGGTCGCCCAGCACTTGGGAGATGATGTCGTCCGCGCCATCGCGATGGATGCAACGGATGGACTGGCGCGAGGCACCGAGGTCTACAGCACAGGGGAGCCGATTACCGTGCCGGTGGGGCCGGAAACGCTCGGACGAATGCTGAACTTGCTTGGCGAGCCCATCGATGAAATGTCCGCGCCGCAGACAAAGCTCCGCTACTCCATCCACCGCAATGCGCCGGGATTGCTCGATCAAGAAGTGGAAGCGGAAGTCTTCGAGACAGGAATCAAGTCGATTGATCTGATCTGCCCGTTCCCGAAGGGAGGAAAGATCGGCCTGTTCGGCGGCGCCGGGGTTGGGAAGACGGTGCTGATCATGGAGCTCATCCGCTCGATCGCCTACGAGCATCAGGGGTTCTCGGTGTTCGCAGGCGTCGGGGAGCGAACGCGGGAAGGCAATGAGCTGTACCTGGAGATGAAGGAAGCGGATGTCCTCAAGAACACGGCGCTGGTGTACGGACAGATGAACGAGCCGCCGGGGGCGCGGTTTCGTGTTGCGCTCACCGGAGTCACGGTGGCCGAGTACTTCCGTGACGAAGAAGGCCGCGACGTGCTGTTCTTCGTCGACAACATCTTCCGCTTTGCTCAGGCCGGCAGCGAAGTCTCGGCGCTGCTTGGACGGATCCCGTCCGAGGTCGGCTACCAGCCGACGCTGGCCACGGAAATGGGAGAGCTTCAAGAACGGATTACGTCGACCAAGAAGGGATCGATCACCTCCGTTCAGGCGATCTACGTTCCCGCCGACGACCTCACCGATCCCGCTCCGGCGACGGTGTTCTCCCATCTCGATGCCTCGGTGACGCTCGATCGGGCGATCGTGGAGAAGGGGATCTACCCCGCCGTGAACCCGCTGACGTCCAGTTCGACGATGCTTGATCCTCACATCATCTCTCACGACCACTACCGCGTGGCGCAGAGGACGCTGGAAATCCTTCAGCGCTACGAAGATCTACGCGACATCATCGCGATCATGGGGATGGACGAACTCTCGGAAGAAGACAAACTCACGGTCAGGCGGGCGCGTAAAGTGCAGCGGTTCATGAGCCAGCCGATGTTCGTGGCCGAGGACTTCACCGGACGATCCGGGGCATACGTGAAGCTCGAAGACACGATAAGAGGGTTTGCCATGATCATCGACGGCGAGCTTGACGAGGTTCCCGAGCAGGCGTTCTACATGGTCGGAACGATCGACGAGGTCCTCGAACGGGTCAAGCACACCGACGAATCTCACGAGCCGGAAGTCGTAGCAGCGGACGCGGGAGAGTCGTCCGAATAGGATGAGCATCTCTCGATGGATCCCCAGGCGCTGGAAGCAACGGATGGCGTTGTTCACCCCGCGGGGGTTCCCCGATGTCCGCGCCTGTGGGGCGTTCTACGACGCCCGTGCCGGACTGTTCCAAGGCGATGGCGCCGACGATCAGATGATGGCCCTGGAATACGGCAGCGTCGACGGCCAGCAGAAGCTGTTCTCCCGGGCAGCCGCGCTCCTGCCGCTCCAGGGAAGGATGCTGGATATCGGCTGCGGTCTCGGGCATCTGGTGGACTTCGCTGATCATCACCGTCAGCCGTTCGATGCGTACCGGGGGATCGACGTCAGCCAATCGATGGTGGATCGTGCGGAGCAGCGGCTCGCCGGACATGCTGGTGTTTCCTTCGAGCTGCGGGATATCCTGACTCAGCCGTTGGAGCCGGACACATTCGATGCCGCCTACATCATCAGCGTGCTTGGCTACGCCATCGGGAGTGACCCGATGGCGACGATGATCCGCATCCTCCGCAATGCCTACGAGGCATGCTCCGTCGGGGTTGTGTTCAGCCATCTGGTCGAAGGACGGAAACCGGGGCTGGTGTTCACCAGCGTCCCAAGCGAGCTTGCCGCGCGGCTGGAGCAGGAGCTGGGGTGCCGAGCCGTCATCGATGACGACGGCGAAGATTTCACTTACCTGATGGCGCTGCTGCGCCCGTAGCGACCGGCCTTGTTGACCACACAGTCCCTGGGCGTCAAGACGTCCCCCCGGCAGCGCGTACTTGGCTTGGCTGCGCCTGCTCGCGATCCTTGGGTGCAAAGACAACAGGAGAAACGCGCCGCGGTGCCCCTCCTCACGTTCTGATGCGGTGCAGTTGGAGTCGTGCCTAGACTGCCGGCGCGACCACCTCCACACGGATCCACTCCGTAGATCCGTCCTCGAAGCCGAGGCGCAGGTCGTAGACGCCCGGTGCAAGCGCGGTGGTGTCGACTTCGAACCGGTAGCATTCCTCATCCCGGTCATAGTGGCCGTTCCACGAATCGAGGAGTTCCAAAGCTTCGGGAACGCTCGCAACATCGACGGTGTACAAGCTCACGATGATGTAGGTCGACGCGCAGGGCGCGCCCGCGGAATCGAGGACATGGCAGCTTCCGACGATCGGTTCTCCCGCGGCATACACCGCCTGCAGCGGTCTGCGGCCGGCCATCGGCGGTTCTTGCCCTTCGTTCAGATCGAGACAGCGATCAAGAAAGCTTCCGGCTTCATCCGAGGCAACGATGGACAGCTGTTGGGGGGATTGCGCGACCGTGACATCGAACGATGCTGTTGCCGAGTTGCCGCATCGATCCGTCACGGCATACGTCACCGTGGTCGTGCCGACGAAGAAGAGGTCCCCCGGAGCGTGACTGGCGTGCAGTCCGGCCAAGCCGCTGTGGAGGTCGGTCGCGGTTGGTTCCTCCCAACTGCAAGCGCCCGTCTCCTGTCCGTGGGGAACCATCACGGTCAGATCTTGTGGGACGCCGAAAATCTCCGGAGCCGTCGTATCGATTCTGTATGGTCCGAAGTGAGCAATGTCACTCGCGTTTCCGGCTCGGTCAACCGTTTGACAGGCCAGGTGCCAGGAACCGTCCTCGGATTCGATGCCCACCTCGCCATGAACCACATCCATCCATCTGGTGTAGGCGGCGGTTCCTGTTGCATCTGCGATCCACTCGATGGCATATCCATCTACGCCTGAGTGCGCGTCGTACGATGTCTCGAACTCCGAGAAGGAGACGATCCTTTCTTCTGACCAGACGCCCACGGCGTGGGTTGCGGACACCACAGCAGGGTTCGCCGGTGCTTCCGTGTCGATTCGGAACGGGCCGAGCGTCGTTCCCCCCGACCAGTTGTCTGCGTTATCCACCGTGGCGGCATGGACATACCAGTCACCGTCGGATGTTGCGGCGTAGGTTGCGCCAGTCCACGACTCCTCGTGCTTCCTTGTTTCGGTTGGGGACCAGGTGGCGGATTGGTTCCACTCGATCTCGAAACCGTCCACGCCGGCTCCGGCATCGCCGGCGCCGACCGCTTCGATCTCGACCGCGCTCGCGTTTGACCAGACGTGGATGGCATGGCTCGCGCTCGATAGGCGCGGATCGGCCGGTGCCGTGGCATCGATCCGGAACGGGCCGAGATGCACGGGATCGCTCCAGTTTCCCGCCATATCGCCCGTGGATAGGTGGAACCACCAGTCCCCATCGGTGGTTGCCGTGAAGATGTCTCCGGCCCAGGATGGAACACGGTTCGCCGCCCCGGATCCTGTCCATGCGGCCGATTGTGTCCAGTCAATCTCGAAGCCGTCCACCTCCGTCCAGGCATCCCAGGCGTCGCCGGCAACAGCGATGGAGACGTCACGATCACGGCTCCACGTATCGATCACATGCGACGTCGAGCTCACTGTTGCGTTGACAGGGGCGGATGCATCGATCACGAAGTCCGTCCAGGTATAGGAACTGACGTTTCCTGCGCAGTCGCGGGCATAGACACGCCACGCGTAGGAGTCGCCTTCTACGAGTTGCGGGGTGTAGGAGGTCGTCGTCTTGTAGGTATCTCTTTCAACAAGACCGACGATCGTGACCCGGTAGTTCTTCAGTCCGCTGCCCCCGGCCACATCCTCGACGGGATCCCAGGAAAAGGTCGGCGACGTATCCGAGAGGATCGCCCCGTCCGGAGGCCAAGTGCCCGCTGGCTCCGGTGGCGGGAGTGTGTCGTACAGGACGTCATGATGGAGCGACGTCGAGGCCGCGTTCGGCTCGGCGGTGGAAACACTGGAGCAGACGCCGGCCGGAATCGAGACAATGATCATCCCATCTTCGGTTCCGTCCTCGGCGAGCGTGATCTCGATGGCGAACAGCATGTCGTTGTCCGTTGCCACGGCGACGATGCCTGGTCCTCCCGTTCCGGAAATGCTGACGTCGGTGGCGTCGAAGCCGGTCACCGGCTCCGAGAACGTGGCTTCAAACACGATCGGCGATGCACGGGTTGGATCATCCTGTGTCGCGGCGATCTCGACCGAAACGTCCGGCGGGGCGCCCATCGCGGCGAATGCCACGATGCTGACAACGAGAAGTGTAAGTAGCATTCGTAGAGGGGGTTCGGGTCTTCTCCGAAACACCCGGGCTTCCCTTTCGGGTTCTCTCGAGTTGCCGACAAACGAACCGTTCGCGGGCGGGTACCGAATCTCCATTTCGATCACCTCTCACATGTATTGAACCTCAAACAGTCTATATGAAAACAGGTCAGAAATGAACCATCGAAGTGGCAGTCTGGCTGCGCTTGAGCAGCGGCCATGACCCGGATTCAATCCACGGACACTTCCGTTCCAAGGACGTCAAACCAACCAGCGGCCCAGGATTGGCAGCAGCGATCCCGGCGATTGACCCTTCTTGGCTGAGCGTCTATAATCGACTCCACCACGGCGGCGTAGCCAAGTGGAAAGGCAAGGGACTGCAAATCCCTGATTCACCGGTTCGAATCCGGTCGCCGCCTCCAAGATGGACAAAGGGGTGGTTAGCTCAGCTGGGAGAGCGCATGCTTGACGTGCATGAGGCCAGAGGTTCGAGTCCTCTACCACCCACCAGAACAACCGCTGGCTGAAGGGCCGGCGGTTGTTGTTTCGTTTGAGGAAGGGAGGTCGACCGTGGAGCGGGCAAGAGAGCTGATCGGGCCGTACACGAAGCGCGATGACGTGGTCGGAATCTACGTGGTGGGTTCGTCCACCCGGCCGTATCGCGACAAGCTATCCGACTACGACTTCGAAGTGATCGTGACCGACAAAGCGTACGCGATGCTTCCCGATGATGAGAAACACGTCTTCGTCATCGACGACGGGCCGCCACGGCGCGTAGATCACGAGTTCTACCTGCGGCCGCTCGCCGAGTTCGAAGGACTCATCTCTTCTACCCACGACCTGTTCCACGGTCCGTACCAGCACGCAGAGATCCTTCACGATCCGGAGGGCCTTCTTGCCGACATCGTCGAACGGCTGGCTGCGTTGCCCGAGGATGTCCGAAGCGCGCGGATGATCCTTCACTACTTGGAAGTCATCGAAGCGGTCGGACGGATCAGGAAACTGCGACATCGACAACAAGAGAGCGACGAATCCGAACTGGGAATCAGGCTTCTTGCCGGCGAGGCGGTCCGTGCGCTGGCAAAGCTGATCTTCCTGCAGCGGGGATCCTGGCCGCCTGTCCGACACTGGACGCAGCAAGAGCTGTCCCTTGTCGATGGCGCAGATCGACTCGATCCGGCGATGGTCGCCGTGTTGCGCGATCCAACCACGGAATCTTGCGATCTTCTGATGAAGGGACTGCATGCGTGGCTGTCCGACGCCGGCGAAACCTTCCACAGCGATGTGAACGAGCTCTTCCATTGGGCGTTCCTGACCGAAGACGGCAAGAGAGCATTCGAGATCTGGGGGGGGCGCTGACTGGGCAAGGAATACAGTTCTGTTGCCCGATATAGGGATTGCCACCATCGGAACGGAGGCGTATACTCGCCGCGCGAGACGACCCCGATTCCTCTTCGTGACCAATCCAAGGAGGCCAGGATGAAACCGCGGATCGGAATCCGCATCGAGGATATGTACGCTTGGGAGCGGCGGACTCCCCTCACTCCCGAAGACGCACGCTATCTCCGAACCGAAGAAGGGCTGGAGATTGTTGTCCAGAGTTCGGCGAAGCGTGCCTACACGGACGACGAATACCGCGCTGCCGGGATCCCCGTGGTTGAATCCCTCTCCGATTGTCCGCTCATTGTCGGCATCAAGGAGATTCCCAACGAGATTCTCGAATCGGACAAGAGCTACCTGTACTTCTCGCACACGATCAAGGGCCAGCCGTACAACATGCCGATGTTGCGGCGGTTGCTCGATCTCGGCAGCACGCTGATCGACTACGAGCGAATCGTGGACGAACAAGGACGGCGGCTGATCTTCTTCGGGAACTTCGCCGGGCTGGCGGGGATGATCGATACGTTGTGGGCCCTTGGTCAGCGGCTCGAACATCGCGGCATTCGATCTCCGTTCTCGGACGTACGCCGCGCCCTTGCCTATCGCGACCTCGAAGAGGCAAAGCGCGACATCTCTCAGATCGGAGACAGGATCCGGATAGACGGTTTGCCGGCGGAGATCGGCCCGCTTGTGATCGGCGTGGCCGGATACGGAAACGTCTCCAAAGGCGCCCAAGAGATTCTCGATCTGCTTCCGATCGAGCGGATCGAACCCGAGGAGCTCTCAGGGATTCACGCTTCGCCGCGACTGTCGCCGTTCGTGATCGGCAAGACGGTGTTCGAAGAGCGGCACATGGCCACGCCGATCGATCCCCATCAACCATTCGATCTCGAAACGTACTACCACCATCCCGAGGTCTTTCGGGGACGGTTCGAGACATTCCTCGACGAGCTCGATGTGCTCGTCAACTGCATCTATTGGGAACCACGCTATCCGCGGTTGGTGACCCGCGCGTATCTCCGAGAGCGGCTGGAGTCGGGGGATCTACGCCTGCAAGTGATCGGAGATATCACCTGTGATATCGAAGGCTCGATCGAATCGACGGTCAGGGCGACCGAGCCGGACAATCCTGTGTATGTATTCGATCCGCGAAGTGGGGAAGCGCACGATGGAGTCGAAGGCGAAGGTCCGGTGGTCATGGCGGTGGAGATCCTTCCCACCGAGCTTCCGCGCGAATCCTCGGCGTTCTTCAGCCGGATTCTTGCCGGACTTCTGCCGGGGCTGGCCAGGGCGGATTTCAAGAAGCCAATCGAGCAGAGCGGTCTGCCGCCCGAACTTGAACGTGCGGTCATTGTTTACCGCGGGCGTCTTACGCCCGGCTACACATACCTTGATGAGCATCTCAGACAACACGGGACATCAGCAAAGGAAGGTGTGAGTTGAAACGCATTCTCGTCCTTGGTGCCGGATTGGTGGCAAAGCCTCTCGTGCAGTACCTTCTTGCCGTTCCTGAATTTGAGGTCATCGTGGCCAGCCGCACCCTGAGCAGGGCCGAGCGGCTTGTCGGTGACGCTTCGAACGGGCGCGCGACGACCATCCATGTAGATGATCGAGAGGCGCTGGAAAGATTGATCCGCGATGCGGATCTGGCCGTGAGTCTGCTGCCGTACGTGTACCACCCCGTGGTGGCCGGATTTTGTGTGAAGCACGGCAAACAGATGGTGACGACGTCCTATGTGAAGGACGCAATGATGGCCCTCGATGAGAATGCGAAGCGCGCAGGCGTTGTTCTGCTGAACGAGATTGGCGTGGATCCGGGGATCGATCACATGTCGGCGATGAACATCATCCATCGCATTCACGATCGGAATGGGCAGCTTGTGAGCTTCCATTCCAACACCGGTGGACTCCCGGCCCCGGAGGCAAACGACAATCCGATGGGGTACAAATTCTCCTGGGCGCCGCGAGGTGTGGTCATGGCCGGCAAGAATCCGGCGCGGTTCCTCGAGGACGGGAAAACCATCGATATCCCCGGAACGAAGCTGTTCGCTCATCACTGGCCGGCGAGGATTTCCGGGTTCGGCACCCTTGAGGTCTATCCGAATCGCGACTCCCTTCCCTACATCGAGACGTACGGCATCCCCGAAATCAAGACCATGTTCCGCGGAACGCTACGCTACCCGGGGTGGTGCGACACCTTGGTGAAGATCGTCGAATTGGGGCTGCTTGATGATGCCGAACGCGACGATCTTGGCGGCATCACGTTCTCTCAATTGACCTCCCGTCTGATTGGCGCGGAATCCGCCGCCCCCGATCTTCGCGAGGCGCTGGCCGCGCATCTTGGAATCCCCGCCGCCAGCAAACCGATCTCGGACCTTGAGTGGCTCGGCTTCTTGAGCGATACGCCGCTCCCGCCGGCCGCAACGACGTTGTTGGACGTGCTCGCGATGCGGATGCTTGAACGGATGACGTATGCGCCGGGCGAGCGTGACATGTTGGTCATGCAGCACGAGTTCATCGCCCAGTATGCGGATGGATCTCGGGAGAAGACGACTTCGACGATGATCGACTACGGGGTTCCCGGGGGCGACACATCCATGTCGCGAACGGTGGGCCTGCCGGCGGCGATCGCGACGCGATTGATCTTGCAGGGAGAGATTCGTCTCACCGGCGTGCAGATTCCGGTGGTCCCGGAAATCTACGAACCGGTCCTTTCCGAGCTGGAACAACTGGGAATTCGATTCGAGGAAAGAACGGAACCGTTGTCCGGCTGATCTTCCTGCCTGTCGTGTGCATCCTTGCGCGGTTCAGACCGTGCGCGGGTGTCTTGCGAGGAAACGAATCGGGGGTACAGGTGTAGCTTGCACAGGCGGACAATTGCCGCCGTAAGGAAGACGGACTGGGATGATCGGGGCGGAATCATCAGATGGCTCCGTGCATGGATCAAGGGGTGAGGAGGAGCGCGATGCGGCGATCGCTTCTGTGGGCGTTGATTGGGGTCGCTCTGTTTGCTGGAGCGGCATGGGGACAATGTGGCTGCGAGCCCACGATAGAAGGCGTTCCGGATTGCTACACGTCCTTCTGGAGTGGCGATCAGGTTCTCTTCAAGTTGGTTGTCCCGGTGGACTTCTTCTTTGCCTGTTCCGGTTGTCCGACGCCGTTTGTCGTTGGATGGCGCGTGGAGACGTTGGACGGCTTCGCGCTCAGCAGCGCATCCTTTGCCGAGCCGAAACCCCACGGATTCGAGTTGGCCTGGAATGGGCACGACCAGTGGGGAAATCGAATCCCCGCGGGCTTTTATCGGGTTGTCGTCTTGACGGATACGGTCGGCGAGTTCGGAGCGGTCATTGAACTTGTGGAACGCCCGTGCGGCGTAGGGCCGTGCTGGTGTCCTTGTTTGACATGCTGTGGTGATGTCCCGTCCTCCGTGCCGTGCTGCCCACCGTTTGGCATGCCATACGTCGAAATCACCAACACGGCGAGCGAATCTTCGTCCTTCTTCCGAATCGAACTGACCATCGTCCAGACAGGAAGCAGCACCCCCTAGGCGGAAAGGCACCGAAGCACCATGAGGAGCGGAAACGCGCCTCCGGAACGGCAACATCCCTGTCGAACCGGAGCGGGTTTCCTCTCTGTTTCGGCGTGCACATTCCGTTGCGTATCGTATAATCTGTACGTCATGGCAACGCTTAAAGACCTTGCAAACGAACTGGGGATGTCGAAACGCGCAGTCCGCGCTCGAATTGATGCGCTGAGCGATCTTCTTGAAGCCTACCAATCACGAGGCAAGAACAACAAGCTTGTGTTTACTCACGAAGCTCTGATCATTCTCCGAAGGCTTGAAGAGCTCCGTCTCGAGGAGGGAATCCCGATCCGCGAGGCCGCCGAACGGGTGCGAGGAGAGGCGATTTCTCTTCTTGAATCGGAACAAGGGCAATCCGACGTCCACGCGACGCTGATCATGGAATACCTACAAGAGAAGCTTCGTGAGGTCGTCATCGAGCGGGACGCCTGGTGCGACTTGGCGACATCGCTGCAATCGGTTCTCCCGAAGAATCTGCAGTGGATGGGGAAGACGGCTCCGCCTTCCGCAGGAGATCCCTGTCTGAACTGACTTCACCTCACTCCGCCGGATTCAAGAAACAGGATCCAGCCGGACGAACAAAAAAAGCGCCGGAAGCCCTCATCATTTCAGGTTGATGAGCACTTCCGGCGCAGGACATCTGCTGCGGCCAGGCTACTTCTTTGCCTTCTTCGCGACAGTTTCCTTGAGGTTCTTGCCGGGCTTGAATGCAGGAACCACCTTTGCGGGAACCTTGAACTTCTTTCCGCTCTGCGGGTTGATCCGCGTCGTGGCTTTTCGGGAGCGAACTTCGAACTTCCCGAACCCGGTGAGGTTCACGGCTTCGCTCTTCGTGAGCGATTCCGTGATCACGTCGATGATTCCATCGATGACCTGGTACGCCCCCTTCTTCGTAAGCCCAGCCTTGGCCGCGAGTTTCTCCGCCAACTCTGCCTTGTTCACGCTGTACCTCCTCGTGCTTTTCAGAACTCGGGCCTCAGTTTAGTCGCCAGAAGGGCGATTGCCAAGTCCCCAGGTTCTTTCCCTTGTCATTTTCGATACCCACGCACAAGATCTCAACCTCGATACCTCGCGAAAACGTAGTTCAGAACGTACATTCCTGATGAACAGCCCTTCACTCGGCTCCCCCATCCGTGATGGGCGCGCGTTGCATGAATCGAGACACAACTCGTACGGGGAGGGGGATAGCTACCCGGTCTCCCGCAGTCAACTCCACGGACGTCTTGCTTGCCTCATCGCGGCGCTGGGGGTTGAGGACGATTAGTCGCGAATCAGGATCGATTGCCGTGGGCTTACCGTCAATCAATGCGAGGCCGATCTGGGATCGCTCAAGTACGACGCAGCTGGTGACACGGCCGACATATGATCCGTTCGGATCGATGACGGTTGCACCCGGATGGATCGGTCGATTCGCTTCACTCAGAGCTTCAAAGCGAACAATCTGGCGAGCGCCCCGGCGGTAGGAGGCCACGCAAGCATCCCGACCGACGAAGAACGGCTTGTGGAGCTTCACGTAGGACGCGAATCCCGCCTCGAACGGACTGATTCCATAGGGTCCCGCCAGCTCGTGTCCATAGAGTGGAAGACCGGCTTCGGTTCTTGTCGAATCGCGTGATGCAAGCCCGCACGGAGCAAGTCCGAGAGGGGATCCGATATCCAGAAGCCGTTCCCAAAGCCAGACGGCGTCAGTTCCCGAAACATAGATCTCGTAGCCGATCTCCTCGCCGGTATAGCCGGTCCTTGCGACCAGCAATTGGTGGCGCTCTACATCAAGTTCACAGAACTCCGTACGGCGAAGGGATCCGAGCAGGGCCTTTTGGGCATCGGTCAAGAGAAGCTCGAGAATCTGCCGGCTGCGCGGTCCCTGGAGGGCCATGTCCATGACATCGCGATCCTGTTTGAGGTTCTGCAGCGTGACCGGTCCGGATGGACGGCGGGACGGGAACTGCGTATCGATCAGATAGCGCCCCTTGTTGATCCCGGTAAGCCACTCCCAATCCTTGTCTTCATTGGCGGCGTTGACGACGACGAGGAATCGGTCCGTGGACCGGCGGTAGAGGAAAATGTCATCGAGCACGGATCCGTCAGGCGCAAAGAGATAGGCGTACTGCGACTCACCCGGGCGAAGCCAATCCGCGTAGTTGGACGTCACCGAGTTGAGGAAGGCGGCGGCGGATGTTCCGCTGACCGAGAACACGCCCATGTGGCCGAGGTCGTACAGCCCTGCGTGTTCCCGCACGGCGTGGTGTTCGGCAAGTGCCGATTGGTACCAGACCGGCATCTCCCATCCCGCGAACGGCACCATCCGCGCCCCGGCCTCAACGTGCGCTCCGTACAAGGGGGTGCGCTTGAGGGGCTGATCCTTCGGCTCCCAGGTGAAGTCTCGCCGCGTCGCGTCCGAGGTCGGAAGCTCGAGCATCTGCTGCCCGATGAAATACGGCTTCGTAATGTCGAATGCTTGCGGTGTTTCTTTGTGGACGGAAGCGGCCGCCTGATTTCTCCGGAGTTCAGGCAATGGGAGCGTCAGCCAGCCTTGATATGCATCGGGAACCTCTTCGGCGCGAAGCCGATCCACGGTTGCCGGTCCCTGGACTTTGCGGAAGATATCTTGCGGATCAAACAGGACATAGCCGTCCGCCAATCCTCGCAGCCAAGCCTGGAGGCGGTTGACCCGATCGCGATGCGTGAGCAGGAGGAAATCTTGGTCACCCAAACGCCCGACGGTGACCTCGTCTATGAGTTCCGCGTGGTCGTCGAAGAACAGGGATCGTGTGGTTTCTCCAATCCTCAACTGTTCGATGTCTTGCGTCGATGCCTCGTTCAGAAGCTCTGAAGCGCGTCCTTGATGGACGCGAAGGATTCCCACTTCCTGAGCGAATCCGGAGGCGAGGCTCCTCTCCGAACGAGGAGAGACATGACTGTCTACACGGGCAATTAGGGCCCGGACGGCTTCACGGGCTTCCTCGAGGACATCGAGCGGGAGCTTCCCGCGCGAGAGGGGGCCCGCCAGTCCGATGTATTCGAACGGATGAATGTTCTTCAGAACGGAGGCGATGATTCGCGCCAGTTCGCTCATCTCGTCGGGTCCCATTCCGCGTTGGGTTGCCCAAGGTGTCCCCAGGCGAATTCCGCGGGCATCGCCAGCGCTCCGGTCTCCGGGGATCGTGTTCTTATTGCAGACGATTCCGACCAAATCGAGGACGCGCGAAGCAATCTCGCCCATGACCGGGAATCCCGTATCGGTGACGAGGGATCTGAGGTCGACGAGCAGAAGATGGGTGTTCGTGCCTCCGTAGGCAAGCGTCAAGCCGTTTTCGACGAGCGCCGCCGCCAGTGCGGAAGCGTTTTCGACGATTCGGTGTTGCAGCTGGCGGAATGCATCGGATTGGGCGATCTTGAACGCTACTGCATGTGCGGCGAACTTGTTCACATGAGGGCCGCCCTGCTGCCCGGGAAACACCGAAGAATCGATGCGCGAGGCAATCGCCGGATCTGTAGACAGGATCACAGCGCCACGTCCGCCACAGAGGGTCTTATGAGTCGTGAAGGCAATGACGTCGGCGTAACCGACCGGATTGGGATACACGCCTCCGATGATCATCCCGGCAACATGGGCAACATCCGCAAGAAGGATTGCCCCGACTTCGTCCGCGATGGATCGGAATTGCGCCCAGTCCGGCTGCCATGGATAAGACGTAAATCCGGCAATGATCATCTTGGGACGAAACTCACGGGCCATCTGCCGGATTCGGTCGTAGTCCAGCTTCCCGGTCGCGGGGTCGGTGGCGTAGGACACGATGTTGTAGCGTTTCCCGGTGATGTTGAATTGGGAACCGTGGGTCAAGTGGCCGCCTTCGGTCAGGTCCAATCCCATCACGGTCTCGCCGGGATTCACGAACGCCTCATACACGGCAAGGTTTGCCGCCGCACCGGAGATCGGCTGGACATTCGCGAAGATCTGATGGGCCGGGATGTCCGGTGTCGCGAAGCACATCGCGGCGCGCCGTCCGGCAAGCGACTCCATGAGGTTGGCGAGCTCCGTTCCCTTGTAGAAACGCCAATCCGCATATCGCCGATGCGAAGCAAGCTGTGCATCGATGTCGGATAGCTCGCCCTCCGTGGAGCGCCGCATAGCGCGACGTGGATAACCTTCAGCATAAATGCTGGTGAACGCCGAGCCGAGCGCCTCGCGAACTGCAGGTTGCGTAAAGCTCTCGGACGGGATCAGAATAATCTTCTCCCGTTGTCTGCGCTCCTCAATGTCGATCAGCTTGGCTGTGAGCGGATCGACGTCGGCCAGTGTACGAAGATCAGGGTGAACATGCATGACTACTCCTTCTTCTCCAACATCGTCTTGCCGCAGAGTCTACGTTCCACGTTTCGCCGTTTCCAGCATGCTCGACCAAGAAGATACAGTCCGCCGCTCATCAGGTTGTGGCCGCCGAGGAGGAGCGGAAGGGAGGCTTCTCTTGCGGCCAGCGTGAATGCCTTCCATCCCCGGTTGTCAATCCGTTCGGCCTGAAGAAGATCACTTCGGAATCGATCGGCCGTCGATGCGGCGCCGGATCCGATTGGCAACAGGGGGCGCGTATCGAGAATCGCCGCCGATGCGTGCCCGGCCAGCGAATCGAAGAAGCTGTCCCATCCCCCCTTGCTGAACAGAGAACCACTCACGCAGGGCACAGCGCCCCCGGCACTCGAACCCTTGTAGCTCCGTAGGCCGCGACCCTCGATGACGCCGGCGGTCTGGCATGCCGTCTTGTCCTGAAACCACGCCCAAGTCGCCGGATTGACTCGCCCGTACAGCCACAATCGTCCCGACCGGTCGGTCAAGGTATCCAAAACGGCGTCGATGGAGGACATGTCGACATTCTGTTCGCAGGCCGCGCGAAACGTCTCGCTTCGCCAGGTGGTTGCGCCGAGTAGGAGGACGTCGATCGGGGTGTCGATGTCGTATTGGGTTCTCAGATTTCTCGGAAGAGAGCGGCAGGGCACGCCTTGGTCCGTAAGAGCCATTCCCAAGGCATTGTCCGACTGCGGGAGCTGAAGTTTGAGGAGATGCCTTGCTTGCGCGATCGAAGCGAAGTCGGTCGAGTAGAGATTGTTGAGGAGCACGCCGACAGGTGAATGCCTTGCCCATGCGACCAGGGCGTCATAGTCTCCTGGTCGAAGGAACACCCCGGCACCGCTTCCCATGTAGATGCAAGCGGACAACGACAACGATGAGATCGCTTGCTTCAGCGTCTCTCCGAAGTCGAAGCCGACATGGGGTGTTGGGATCCACCGATCAGGCCTCTGTTCGAGTTGTTGCCGAACAAGGGACACTGAATCGGTGGCCACGGCCACGACGTCTACGCCGGCGTTTCGCAGCGATGTGATGTGGCCGGACAGCACGGCGAGACGCGCCCGCTCAACAAGGCGTTGCTCTTGCGTCGCGCCCATGTGGCCGTGCATGAGGACGGCACCCACTGCTTGTTGCTCCATCGGATCGTCCTTGGAGAAGAGCACACCCCACTCACATCTTGAGCGGGGTGTGCAATCAACACTCTCAGACGATACACCTTAACGGCCCCTTGGGCGCATCGTTCGCTATCTTCGTCTTGTGGTACGCTTTTTCTTCGGAACAGCCGATGCAACGCCGACGTAGGGCAACAACGCCAACATTCGGGCACGGTTGACTTCGCGCGCCAATTGTCGCTGATGCTTGGCACACAATCGGGTCGCTCGACGGGGGAGGATCTTCCCCAAGCGATTCATGTACTGCTTCAGTTCCTCAGGCTTCTTATAGTTCAGCTCTTGTTTCCGCTCACATACACGGCATACGCGCCTTCGTCGGTAGTACATGGTCTAGAAAGGAACCTCCTCATCCTCGGGGATGACCGATGTATCCGTCTTCTTGACGGTTCCCGGTTCGACTCGTTCACGTTGAGCGCCACCGAGGAATTGCACGTTCTGGGCGACCACTTCGGTGATGGAACGCTTGTCTCCGTCATCAGTCTCGAATTTGTAGATCCGCAAACGGCCTTCTACGGCCACGGATCGGCCTTTGCTCAAGTAATTGGCACAGTTCTCAGCCTGGGATCCCCAGGCAACGATCGGCACAAACGTAACGTCTTCCTGCAATTGCCCCTCGCGATCTTTGTACTGCCGGTTGACGGCAATACTGAATCGAGTGCGTGCTGTTCCGCCGGAAGTATACTGCAGCTCAGGGTCGGCAGTCAGATTCCCGATCAATAAGACTTTGTTGAGACTGGCAGACACTTTTCCTCGCTTGCTTTAGGGGCAGACGATCTGATATCGGAGGATCTGCTCGTCGATGTTCAAGCGATCCTTGATCTGTTCCACGGCCGACGGCTCCAACTGGAATTCGGCGAGGCCGTAGTATCCCTCTTTGTTGTGCTTGATTTCATAGGCAAGCACGCGTTTCCCCCACTCTTCCGTTTTCCCGATCTCCCCGCCGTTGTCCGTAATCAATGCATGGATCCGGGCAATCTTGGCTGTTCGATCTTCTTCCGAAAGGTCGGACTTGAGAACATAGACAATTTCGTAGTCTCTCAACGCTTGCACCTCTCCTTATCGTTGCGGGAAATAACTTTACCTTGGCGGCGATGTGAAGTCAAACCGGTTCGAACCTCGTAGGGATCGTAAGTACGCTCATCGAGGCTGGTTGTTGTCCGTTGGGGAACGAGTCACTGTAATGCCCTTCATCACTTGACAAGCTCAATCTACCGCCTCTATAATGCTCAAACTTATCTAGAAGAAGGGGGGTGACACATTGAATAAAGGGGAATTCGTGAACAAGCTTTCTGCTAAGTCGGGGTTGACAAGAAAGCAATCAAGGTTGGCTGTTGATGCATTTGTGGAGCTTGTCGCTCAGGCGCTGAGCAAGAAAGAAGACGTCCTTCTGACCGGGTTCGGCAAGTTCGAGGCGCGCGTCCGAAAGGCTTCGAAGCGCATCAATCCGCAGACACAGAAGCGAATTTCGGTACCAGCAAAGACGGTACCTGCATTCAAGGCGGGCAAGAACCTCAAAGAGATCGTTGCTAAGAAGGTGCGGGTAAAGTAATCCCGATCTGGGTTGTGCTGGCTGTGAGCTGAGCTCGGAGTATGGGGAATACAGAGGACGCAAGAGAACAGGCTCTTGGATAGACAGCCCAGCGGTGTACGAAGAAGAACACCGTGTGCTGTCGTTTGTTTTGCGTCAATTTATCGTATACTCAGGAAACGTGCGAGGTAACATATCAGAGTATCGTCTATATGAGCTGGAGGGGCCTATGAAGTGGGGAGGATACAACCTTGGTGCGAGCGAACGGCTTGCGCGAATGCTCCATCGGATGATTCGAGGGAAGGCGCTGTACACGTTGATGTTGATCGCGACGCTCGGATTGCTGCTCGGCTCGAGCATCAAGTGGCATCCCAGCTAGGAACGGGAAGAAGAATCGAAAGAACCGCAATCACAAAGGAGGCGGACAGTGAAGTGGGGCGGATACAACGAACGGGCAGGGGAACGAACGAACAAGTTGGTCGGGCGGCTGTTTCGGAGCAAGGCGCTGTACGCGTTGATGTTGATCGCGACGCTCGGATTGCTGCTCGGCTCGAGCATCAAGTGGCACCCCAGCTAATCGTACGGGGATGTGGTGCTCCTGATTCACGAATCGAGACTTCTTGGTGTGCTCGCGTGAACTGATTCCCCCAAATCCATCTTCCCGGCCTCTTCTTGTCAGGCACATAGCAGACAAGTGCTTCTTCTGATAGGATGTGACATACATCTCTGTTGAAGCGGAGGCTGAATCTCATTTGACATGAACACGGCGACGAGGATTCGCTTCTATGTAGGGGCTCTCGTTGTTCTTGCGGGGATCTGCCTTGCCTATGCGATGGCGACCTGGGAGCCGATCACCAGTTCTCAGATTGTGTTGTTCGTCATTTTCCTTGTGCTTGGCGGACTTGCAGAAGTGTATGCGACTTGGGTTCCGGCGTTTCGGATGGAGATCTCAAGTTCGATTGCCATCTACCTGGCCGCGCTCTTTATCCTCGGATTGCCTCTTGCTGTCTTGCTTGTCTTCTTGACGAATCTGTTCACGGAAATGCTTCTGCGCTGGGATAACCGCAGCGATGGGATCGAGGGATTCGTCATCCCCGTGCTGTTCAACGTCGGCCAACTCATTGTCACGGCAACGCTCTCCGGGCTTGTCCTTCGATTTACCGGGCATGAGCTTCTCGTCTTGGGATCCGGAGCCGACTACGTGTATGCCGTGATGGCATTCTCCATCTACTTGATCGCCAACCTTGCTTTGGTGACGAGCATCATCAGCTTGACGGAGAGGCGCCCGTTTATCTACACGTTTCTTCGAGGATTGAAAGAATTCACGGTTCAGTATGTTGTGTTGTGCGTCGCGGCTCTTCTTCTCACGGTTCTGTACATGATCTCCGTCTGGCATGTCTTTCTTGCGTTGTTCCCATTGGCGCTGGTGCACGTTTCGTTTCGTGGTTGGGTGAAACTGCAAACGGAAGCTCGGAAAACGTTCGAAAACATCTCCAAATTGCTGGATGAGCGGGATCACTACACGGCCGTGCATTCGACGTCGGTCGCCGAACTAGCTGTCTGCATCGGACGAACGATGGGCCTCTCCCAACGCCAGATCGAATCCATCGATGTTGCCGCCCGCGTCCACGATATCGGAAAAGTTGCCGTTCCTGATTCGATTCTCCTCAAGGCAGGCCCGCTGACGCCCGAGGAATGGGTCGAGATGAAACGGCACCCGGTGATTAGTGCCGAGTTGATTGAAGGTCTGGAGATCTACGCGTCGGTCGCCGATGCTGTTCGGCATGAGCATGAGCACTGGGACGGCACGGGCTATCCGAGCGGACTTTCCGGCGAGGCGATCCCACTGATCTCAAGAATCATCTGTGCCGCCGACGTCTATGACGCGCTGGTGACCGATCGTCCATACCGAAAGGCTTTCTCCTCTGCCAGAGCGAAAGATATCCTCTGTGAGATGAAGGGAAGAGATCTTGACCCTGCGATCACGGATGCCCTCCTCTCATATCTTGAGCAGGAGGAGGACGACGCGGTTCTTGCCGTTGAGAACGCATCCTGCGCCCTGTAGACTGTCTCGCTATGCTGATACTCATTGGGGTACTCGTAGGGCTCCTGCTGGGGTATGCATTGCGAGGGCGCCTCTCCAATCTGCGGCTGATCCGGCTTCGATTTCTTGGACTCGTTGTTGGAGCGCTCGTCATCCAGCTTCTGATCTTTCCGCTGTTTTCTTCCAGAGCGTTGTTCCCGTATGCAACGGAGCCGCTGCATTTTGCATCGTATGGGTTGCTGTTTCTATTCATTCTCCTGAATGGACGCTGCTACCCGCTGTTGATCGCCGGCGCCGGGGCGGCACTCAATGTTCTGGTCATTGGAATCAATGGTGGGTACATGCCGTCGCTTCCCGCAGCGCTTCGTCTGGCAGGGGATGGCGCCATCGCCGATCGACTGGTTGATGAGGGGGTCGTCGGCAACGTGATCCGGATGAGTGACGGAGTGACGCGCCTCAATCTTCTCGGGGATCGATTGTACCTTCCGGCGTGGCTTCCCGGATCGACCGCATTCAGCGTGGGCGATGTGGTCATTGCATTGGGTCTCGCGGCCGTGATCGCTTGGGGGATGACGCGACATGAGTAGAGATCTTAGAGGGTTGCTGATTCCGTCGGCGGTTGCGGTGATCGGAGCGAGCGAGCGAGCCGGCTCCGTGGGCGGCGAAATCCTCCGCAACCTCGTTCGGCATGGGTATCAAGGGACGCTCTACCCGGTAAATCCGAAATACAGCCAACTGGAGGGATTGCGCTGCTACCGGGATGTGTCCGAACTTCCGGAAACCGACATGGCCGTGATTGCGGTTCCTCGAGGCCTCGTGCATGGTGTTGTCGAGCAATGCGGGATGTGCGGAATTCGCAACCTCGTGATCATCACGGCGGGATTCAAAGAGGCCGGCTCCGAAGGAGCCGCGCAGGAACGGGCGTTGGAGTCATTGGCGAAACGCCATCACCTCAATATCGTCGGACCGAATTGCATGGGGATCATCAACAGCGCCCCGGGTGTCTCAATGAATGCTTCGTTCTCGAGGTGGTTTCCGACCCCCGGCGGCGTGGCGTTCATTTCTCAAAGCGGATCGCTCGGCGAAACGCTTCTCGAGTTGTTCGAGCAAGTCCAACTTGGGGTGTCCCTGTTCGTGAATCTCGGGAATCGCGTCGGGCTGACGGAGAACGACTTTCTCGAGTATCTGTCCTCGAGTGACGAAGTTCGTGTCATCTTCCTTTACCTCGAGAGCTTCGCCGATCCGACGGTGTTCCGGACGTGGGTGGAGGTCGTCAGCCAAGCCAAGCCGGTCGTGGTCCTCAAAGCGGGGCGCACCGAGGCCGGCGCGGCCGCCGTAGCGTCGCACACGGGATCCCTCGCCAGCTCGGATGCCGTTGTCGACGCCCTGCTCCGGCAATCTGGTGCGGTCCGCGTTTCGACGGTGGATGAAGCGCTGACCGCACTCCGTGTTTTGGGCAAGCAACCGCCGCCTCGAGGAGCCAGAGCCGTGATTCTGACCAACGCCGGTGGCGCGGGAATCCTTGCCGCTGACGCGTGCGAGCGCGCGGGACTCGACGTGATCCCGCTTGACCCGGATACACAGGCCGAATTGCGTGCGTTCCTCCCGGCGGAGGCCAGTGTTGGAAATCCCGTCGACATGATCGCGACGGCCGGGGCCGACGACTACGAGCAAGCACTGCAGACAGTTCTTCCGCACACCGATTTGGCGATCGTGATCTTCCGGCCCCCCTTGGTTCTGGACGAATCCTCCAAGGCCGTGGCGGATGCGATCCTTCGTATGGCGGCCGCCACACCGAGGGTTCCGATTGTCGCCTGCCCGATGAGTTGGAGCGATGAAGCTGTGTTGTTCTCGTCGCACTTGAGCACGCGCGGGATCCCGTCCTTTATCACTCCGGAATCCGCGGTGGATGCTGCTTCCTTCTTGGTTGAAGCGGCACGTAGGGTGCCCCGGCCCCACCCTCGGCAGGCGATCACCCAGAGGGACGATCTGGCCGAGATGATTGGCCGGGCGTCGCGCGAGCATCGCTGCGGGCTTACCTTCGAAGAGGGAGCGACGATTCTTGGTGCCTACGGCATCGACGTCTGCCGCCATTCATACGTCGTCGATCTGGAGCAAGCAAGAGGCTTCGTGGCACGGTCGCAGTATCCGGTGGTTCTCAAATTGGACGCACCGGAGTTGTTCCATCGGTTTGAGCACGGAGCTGTGGTTCCTGGGATTGGCGAGGACCGATCGCTGGCAGCCGGGTTTGGCGCATTGTCTTCCCTTGCCGAACGGGAGGAGTTCTCCGGAGCGCGCATCCTCATTCAGGAGATGCTGAAAGGGCGCGAATTGATCCTTGGCATGAAGCGGGATCCGGTCTTCGGTCCCGTGCTGATGTTCGGGATCGGCGGCACGCTTGTGGAAGTTCTCAAGGATGTTGCGTTCGGGATTGCCCCAATCACACCGGATCAAGCGATGCGGATGATCCGTTCAATCAGGGCGTTCCCCCTTCTCGAAGCGTTCCGCGGCCAGGCAGCCGTCGATCTGGATCGGCTGGCGGATACGCTTGTTCGAATCGGGATGCTTTCATTGGAGCTTCCCGGGATCGCAGAGATTGAGGTCAATCCGATCATTGCCGATGCGGATCGTGCGGCAGCTGTCGATATCCTGATCCGAATCGACACATGTGGGACGCAAGGAGAAAAGGGGGAGTCCCCATAGGGACGCACCCGGACGTCCAAGCGAGTCCTCGCGTCCGGCGGGCGAACTTACATCCACCATCGGACAGGACGTCGAGCCGGTGGTGTCAGATCGGTTGATCGGGAAGACGTCGCTCTTCTCGTTTGAGATTCGCGTGGACTGCCCCAAACAACCTTCGCGGCTGCCTCGACAAGCGCAGGCGGCGTCACGGCGAACCCCCTATTCTTGATTCGTTTCCATCGCGGAAGAGGTTCCAAGTGCTGAAGTATAGAGGTGTTGGCACCGCTTTCGGACGTGCCTCAAGGGTACAACCGATTGATCTGTCGGGCGAACGGAATCGCCTCTCGGATGTGAGCGGCGCCGCAGAGCCATGTGACGACCCGCTCCATTCCCATCCCGAAACCGGCATGGGGAACGGAGCCGAACCGTCGGAGGTCGAGGTACCACTGATAGGCGTCAAGCGGAAGCTTCTGTTCCTCCATGTGAGCGACCAACGCGGCATATGAATCCTCGCGTTGACTTCCCCCGATGATCTCTCCGTATCCTTCCGGGGCGATGAGATCCGCTCCGAGTACGCGTGCTTCATCCTTGGGATCACGCTTCATGTAGAATGGCTTCATCGCGGATGGGAACCGCTCCACAAACACGGGCCGTCCGAACATCTCGGCAAGCGTCGCTTCATGAGGGGCGCCAAAATCATCTCCGAATGTGATGTCGTGACCGGCTTTGCTCAGCCTGTCCACTGCATCCGCGTAGTCGATCCGCGGGAACGGCAGCTTCACCTGGGCGCGAAGCGCTGCTGGATCACGGCCCAGCTGTTGAAGCTCCTGTTTCCGTTCCCCCGCGACGAAATCGACGATGTACGAGACAAGCTGCTCCTGAATCTCCAAGTTGGCGGCATGATCGCAGAACGCCATCTCCGCTTCGGCAATCCAGAATTCCGTGATATGCTTGCGCGTTTTCGACTTCTCGGCGCGGAAGGCAGGGCCGATCCAATAGACGTTCCCCAGTGCCATTGCCGTTGCTTCAAGGTAGAGCTGCCCGCTTTGCGAGAGGTAGGCCTTGTCACCGAAGTAGTCAAGTTCGAACAACGTCGTCGTCCCTTCCACCGAAGTCCCGGTCAGAATCGGGGCTTCCGTGGCGATGAAACCGCGGTCATGGAAGAATTGCCGGAAGGCACGGAACACCGCGTCGCGAATCCGAAGAATCGGAACCTGCCGCCCCGTTCGGATCCAAAGGTGACGTTGATCCATCAGGAATCCCGGCGTGTGCTCCTTCAGGTCGATCGGAAACGGAACGTCCGGCGAGTGAATCACGTCGATCGACGTCGGTTGCAGCTCACATCCTGTAGGAGCGCGGTCATCTGCGCGTACGGTCCCGCGCATCACGAGAGATGTCTCCCGAGTCAACCCCTCCGCCTGATCGAAGAGCGCGGACGTATCAACGGCTGAAATGACGGCCTGAATCACACCGGTCCCGTCGCGGACTTGAAGAAAGAGGATCTTGCCGCTTGATCGCTTGTTGTAGAGCCACCCCTGTATGGTGACTTGCTCGCCGATATGTTCCCGTGCGTGGTTGATGGTGATTGCCGGCATCCTCTCCCCCTTTCGGTTCAATTCACGAAGTCGGGGAAAGGGTAGGTGCAGTCTGCGTTGATTGCAAGGCAATCGAGCGACTATGTCTCCAGCTCGGCGGAGGTCTTCGTATCGGCATCCAAACGGCTTTCGGATGGCCGAACAACGCGCTTCTCCCAGTTTCCGGTCATGAAGAACAACAACGAAACAAGAGCAGTCCCGAAGTTGGACGCCAGCATCGCCCACCATATGCCGTTTGCAGCCATGCCGAGCGTGAAGGCAAGAATGTAGACGAGCGGGACTCGAAGGGCCCAAAGCCTGAATAGATCGAATCCCATCGAGTACGCCGTGTGGCCTGACCCTTGGTAGGTTCCGCGGACGACTTCGATGACTCCCATGAGTGGGAAGGCGAATCCAACCAGCAGAAGCATGTTCGTCCCAAGGCGGATGACGTCGGGATCAGCGGTAAAGAAACGGATGAGG
>RXOA01000011.1 GCA_003979035.1 Candidatus Bipolaricaulota bacterium | reverse complement strand
TGACCTGCCGTCGTGTAGCGCGTCTGGGGGGTATTCTTGTGTGTCAGGACGCATGCGACGCCGGGGATTGCCTCGGCTGCGGAGGCATCGATGTGCGAGATCCGGGCATGGGCGTGCGGGCTGTTGAGCAGACGCACATAAAGGGTTTTGGGAAGGTCGATATCGGCGACGAACAAAGGTTTCCCGGTGATGAGGGCCATCCCGTCGACCTTCTGTTCGCTCTTCCCGACCGTTCGGAAGGGTCGCTTCGAGGTCTCGTCATGCCTCATGGGTGCCTCCTCTGATCCGTGACGCTGCGTCGCGTATCGCGGCCACCTGCTTGTCATAGCCGGTGCAGCGGCAGAGGTTTCCGGCGATCGCTGCGCGGATCTGATCATCCGTCGGATCGGGGTTGCGCGACAGGAAATCGATCGCGGTGAGCACCATGGACGGCGTGCAGTACCCGCACTGAATGGCCCCGCTGTCGAGAAAAGCCTGCTGAACGGGGTGCAACCCGCCATTGTCCGAGATACCTTCGATGGTGGTCACCGAGGCTCCGTCGGCTTTGGCGGCGAGAACAAGGCACGAGTTGACGGCCCGGCCGTTCAACAACACGGCGCAAGCTCCGCAATCGCCGGTTCCGCAGCCTTTCTTGACGCTCTTCAACCCCTCACGGCGGAGAAGCTCAAGCAACGTATCTCCAGGGGCGGCATCCATCTCGCGCGGTGTGCCATTCACGGTCATCCTGATTTTCATGAGCAGTCCTTCCTAGGAGAGTGGTTTGCTGCCCAGAGCGGTTCTTGCGCGTGCTCGAAGCAGGCAGCGACGGATTCCCGTTTTCAGCAGAACTCGGCGATACTCGGCCGAAGCGCGGACATCATCACGCAGACCGGTATCGCTTACAGCGGCATCGGTGGCATGTTGGATGGAGGCCGCGTCAAGCTCTGTTCCAAGGAGCCTCTCTTCGGCGGCGTGGATTCGACTTGCCCGGGCCGGTGTTCCGCCGGCGACGACTCGTGCCGCTACAACCTTGCCTGCGACGATCGAGATCGAACAGGCACAGTTCAGCATTGCCACGTCGAACTTGGTGAGCGAGAATGTTTCGAATGCAACGGCGGTGCCGTTGCCGTGAATGGGGATGAGTACACGAGTGAACAGCTGGTCTTGCCGCGGACGGGGAGCGATGTCGGCCAGATCGACGGTTCGATAGGAGCCATCATAGACCTCGACCTTGGCGCCGAGTGCCAGAAGCAGACAATGGATGTCCGACCAGGGATGCGATGAGCCGATGCTTCCGCCGATCGTGGCGAGATTGCGAAGCAGTGGCGAGGCGACCCGGCCCAGCATCGCGATCAGCTCTCCGTGGTAGAGGTTGACGATGAGCTTGCTTTCCATAATCTCCGTCAGCGTCGCGGTGGCGCCGATCGAGATTGCCTGGCCGTCTTCCGTAACGGCGATGTCGCGGAGAGGAAGGGCTGATACGTCGACAAGGGTGATGTCTCCGGATGGAGGTTGTCGCACGATGTCGACCCCCCCCGCCAGCAAGCGCGCCGCACCGTTCCCGTTCTTCAATAGGTTGAGCGCGGCTTCAACGGAACTCGGGCGCACAATGGATGTCACATGAGGTAGCCCCACGATTCCTCCTTCTCCAGGCATTATCGAAACGGACAGGAGCGGGTGCAAGTAGCGCAAGGGGCAACCACAACGCGCCCCGTACGCTTCCCGGGGCGCGTTGTGGTCACAACAACCGATACAGGTCTAGGGCTCGTTGGGCCAAGAACCCACGACGTTGGATACGCGCCATTCCATGGTGATCAGGGAATCCACGGAGAGCCAAGAGCCCTCCTCGACGCGGACAACGCCGGTGCGGTCGACGATCGGCCCCTGGAATGGATCGAACGTCACACCGGGGTTGGAGAACTGTGCCAACCGCGTGTAGAAGAGATCGTATGCCGAGATCATCCCGAGGACCGGATCGTCCACCATGTACGCCTTCAACGCGTCCACATATAGCGGATTGATCGGCACGCCGGGCTGCGCTTCGGCGGCAACGGCATCCTGCGACATCAGCCACCAGTAATCCACGTTCTGGAGGTTCTGCGCCGTGTAGACGCCGTCGTAGATCTTCTGCAGGAAGTCGACATAGATCGCATCCCAGTGAACCGCCTGTCCGGAAACAACGTAGTCCGGTGCGAATTGATACATCTGGGATCCGTAGTGGGCGAAGCTCAGGAGTCCGTTGTCCGCTGCGACCTGAACGACAGTCGGCGAGTCTTCGGTGAACGCGAACATGTCGCATCCGTCAGCGATCAACGCTTCCGTGGCTTCCTTGGCGCCTGCCGGGTTGAACCACTCATAGATCCAGCTTGCCTGGACTTCGGCTTCGGGATTCGCTGCCTGGACGCCAAGCGCGAACGCATTCAGGTGGCGCTTGACTTCCGGAATCGGGAACGCGCCCACATAGCCGACCTTGTTCGTTTCGGTCAGCGCTCCGGCGATGATTCCGTTGAGGTAGTACACCTGATAGAAATCGGCCATATACGTCAGCATGTTCGGCAGCCGCATGAACCCCGACGCATGTGCGAAGATCTTGTCCGGGTAGCGCTGAGCAGCAGCATACGTGCCGTTCATGAACCCGAAGCTGGTCGTGATGACGACATCGACGTCGAATTCCTGAATCAGCTGGTCGATGAACGCCTCTTCCTGTCCTTCGGCCACGCTCTCCACGATGAAGGTCTCCACCCATGGGAACGTATCCTCGACGATCAGACGCGCTTCATTGTGAGCGTACGTCCAACCGTAGTCGCCGATCGGACCGACATAGATAAATCCAACCTTCAGCGGTGTGCCGGGGACATAGGCGTCCGCCAGCCCCACCATCCCGACTGAGATCATGACTGCGAGGACTCCAAGTACTACCAACGCGCGTTTCATTGCCCAACCTCCTTGACCGTTTGGACTGGTGCCTCTTGGCTCACATGCGGATAAGGCTTGCATGCAGGCCGCCTCCTCTTCCTACTCCTCTCCTCTTCTGTACGGCAACGTCAATGCGGACGGCGCACCCATCCGCTTCTGCAGCGTTCCCCGAGAAACGGCGATCAGAACGAGAATCGCTAGTGCGTAGGGCATTGCTTTCAGCAGTTCGGGCGCGACCCACGCCTGTAGCCGGAATGACAGGTGGAACAGGGCGGCGAAAAAATACGCGCCGACGAGTCCCAGCAGGGGGTTCCAGAACGCAAAAATGGTCAACGCAATGACGATCCATCCCATGCCTGCGGTCATGCCGTCGGTCCATGAGGGGCGATATGCGATCGACAGGTAGGCGCCGGCCATCCCCGCCAAGACTCCACCGACGAATACGCACAGGTAGCGGACGCGGGCTACGTTGACGCCGAGGGAATCGGCGGTGGCCGGGTCTTCTCCCACTGCGCGGATGCTGACGCCGATCCGCGTGCGATACAACACGTACCACATGATGACGGCCAGAACAATCGAGATGTATACAAGGAGATTCTGTCCGTCAAACAGGATCGGGCCGAGGATGGGAATGCTTGCGAGGCCGGGCACAGTGACTTCCTTCAGCGGATGGAACAGCGGCATGCCTTCGAACCTCCGACCGAGAACGCCGGACAGTCCCAGGCCGAGCATGGTCAGCGCAAGTCCGGAAACAACCTGATTGGCACGCAGGGTGATGCTGGCGAACGCGTGGATCAGGGAGAAGACGCCTCCGACGGCGGAGGCGATGAGGACCCCCAGCCATGGGTTGCCTGTGTTGTGAGCGACGGCGAAGCCGGCGAATGCGCCGATGATCATCATGCCCTCGACGCCAAGGTTGAGGACGCCGGCACGTTCGGCGTAGATTTCACCGAGGGTGGCCAGCAAGAGAGGCGTCCCGTAGGCAAGCGTCCGGCTGAACGTCGCGATGACCCAGCTCTCCCAGCTCATACCGTTTCTCTCTCCTTCCGCCCGAACGAGATCCGGTACCGCATCAGGATATCACTACCGATAAGAAAGAACAGGATCAGTCCGTTGAATACATTGACCAACTGAAATGGAAGTCCGAGCGACACTTTGATGACATCGCCTCCGCGCAGCAAGACGGCGAACAGGAAAGCTGTGATGATCACGGCAAGAGGGTTTCGCCGCGCGAGCCAGGCGACGATAATGGCCGTATAGCCGTAGCCCCCCGTGACATTGGCCGGACCAAGAAGCATGTGGTGGATTCCTGCAACCTCCCCGACGCCGGCCATCCCCGCCATGCCGCCGGAAAACGCCATCGCCAGCAACGTGATCTTCACGTGGCTGATCCCCGAGTACTTCGCGGCGTGTTGATTCTCGCCGACCACGCGGATCTCGAACCCGAGTCGTGTTCGCTTGACAACGATGTACGCAACGATGGCCGCTACGATCCCGATGACCAGTGTCGGCCAATGGATCCGCGTATCGCCCACGGTCGAGAGGACAGCTGCGGCGGGGAACGGATCCGTGTAAGCGAACCCGCGCATCGAGGGGCCCTTCCAAGGGCCGTGGATGAGCCAATCTACAATGTAGATGGCGATGTAGTTCATCATCAGCGTTGTGATGACATCGTTGATGCCAAGCTTGCTCTTCAGCGTTGCGGGGATGATCCCCCAGGCCGCGCCGGCAAGGAATCCGCCGACAAACATCGCCGGAAGGAGGAGCCCGCCGGGAAGACCGGAGAAGAGCGCGATTCCAGTCGCGGCCACCGCCCCGATGAGAAGCTGGCCTTCTGCGCCGATGTTCCAGAACAATGCCCGAAACGCGACGGTGAGTCCGACACCGATCAGCAGCAGCGGGATGGCACGCCGAATGGTCTCGGTGATGCCGAGTCGACTTCCGAATGCTCCGCGGAGGATATCTCCGTAGGCGCGAAGCGGAGAGACTCCGTACGCCCGGAAGAAGATCCCTGCGACAAGGAGTGCGGCAACAATCGCGCCGACCGAGACGGCGAACACGAGCCAGGCCGGCGACGCTGTTCGGCGTTCTACGTGGATGCGGGAGAGCAGTTTCACTTGACGGCCTCCTGTCTGCGGGAACCGGCCATGAACAAGCCGATCTCGTTCAGGTCGGCATGGTCCGCCAAGAGGATTCCCATGATCTCTCCTTCGAACAACACGAGGATTCGATCGGACAGCTGAAGGATCTCGTCAAGATCTTCGGAGATGAGGAGGATCGCCGCCCCGTTGGAGCGTTGCTCAAGAAGGGTCTGTCGAACCTGCTCCGTGGCTCCGACATCGAGCCCGTAGGTTGGGTGGGCGGCGATGATCAACGCGGGATTGCCACAGAGCTCGCGTGCCAACACCAACCGCTGAATATTCCCGCCGGACAGGAGCTTTGCCGCGATGCCGTCATTTGGTGCCGAGATCGCGTAGTCCTTCATCGCTTCGTCGGCGTTGACCTTGGCCGCGGCTTCGTCGAGGAACCCCCAGCGACTGAATGGCGCTTGCCGGTACCGCTTGAGAAGAAGATTCTCGCGGATTGTCATGCTGGGCACCGTCCCGACGCGGATCCGCTCTGTCGGAACATGTGCGACGCCGA
>RXOA01000010.1 GCA_003979035.1 Candidatus Bipolaricaulota bacterium | reverse complement strand
GTTCGTCAGATTGGTTTGCTGAGAGCCGTCGGGGTTCATCACATAGATTTCGGAGTTCCCATCTCTTCTCGACACGAATAGGACACCGCGGACCAGTGTGAATGATGCCGTCGCGATCTCCTCCCCGCCACGCCAGACACTCACCTGGATCGGCCGATCGTGTCCGCCGGGCGTCGGCACAACGGGAACGAGGGCGACAATGAGCAGATCGGTCCACGTTTGGATGGGCGCCTCAACACCATCGAACAGCACCGACGCATCCCCCTGGACATCGCCGAAACCCTCGCCGACGAGGTTCACCGTCGTGCGAACAGCACCTTGCGTTGGAATCAATGCCAACTCCACCTGTTGGAACCACGGGAACCACGCACAACTGGTCAATCCGAGCGCCACCGCCAACAGCGCAATGCCAGAGATCCGATTCCGGAATCGCCTAGGGGCCGGCCTGTCCTCCGTCTCTTGGTCGTTGTGGGTCTTCATCGATTCCTCCCTTAGGTTTCTCTCCCTTCATCCTTCTTAGGGGAAGTCCTCTTCTGTTGTCAACGTACTTCCTTCTCCTCGGTTGTCGCTCGTCCTTTCTCCGCTCCTGTTCACGTTGGTTTCCTGCTCCGAATCGAGGGCGGAGCGTCGTTGCAGCTCCCGGCGGTGCGGCAACTTGTGATGGTTGATCGCGGCCGAGGGTTTGCAGCAGTCCGTGCGGCGCGAGATGGGGTGTTGTCGTCATCCCGCCCTACCAAGCGAGCGAAAAGTGAGCGTTCCACCCCTCTACACCCCCGTACCGGAAGCTCGCCGAAACAGCCTCTTGCACTGGCGTTCCGGCTGTCGATGTGTTGCGTGCCTTCCGACGCTTCCGCGGCCGGAGGTTGACGAAGGGTTCCGAGGTGAGTACAGTGCGACCCAGTTGACTCATACACCATGGAGGTGGTCACGATGCTCAACCGTTGTTGCGACACCGTAGAATTCAACATGTTCAACCAGATGTCTTCCCACCTCCACGCGCACCACGTGACGCTTCGCGCTCATACCAGCGCCCGCTCCGGGCGCATCTGAAGTCCATCCGCTGTTGCATGCGTCCTGATCTAGGACAAGCTCAAACCCCAACAAGAGTGGTCACGTTGCAGCAGGCAAGCACACACGCTTGTCTCCGTGAGAGCCATCCAAGGCAATCCGGCGTGCAGTTTCGGTCTTGAACCCAAACCCGCACGTGACGGTGCTCCTCCGGGCTCCATGGGACGCATCAAGTCCACCTGACAAGCTTCGGCTCCGGAACGTACGCAAGCCGGCGGATCACTGACAGGGCGGAGCAGTTACCCACCCAGGAAACAAGACAAACAAGAGAGGAATTCTCATGAACAAGAAGTTTTCGCAACTCGCGGCCTATCCGCTTGTGCTGAGTTTGGCACTGAGTTTGGCTTCCATCCCCGTCGTTGCCCAGACGGTGTACGTCGACGGCATCGATGCTGCATTTCCCCCGTTTTCTTTCATCAACGCCCAAGGAGACGCCGAAGGATTCGACGTCGACGTCGTCCGTTGGATCGCCGAAGAAATGGGATTCGCGCTTGAGATCGTGCCGGTTGATTGGGACGCGATTGTTCCCACGCTGAAACTCGGAACGATCGATCTGATCGCCTCGGGAATGACGATCACACAGGAACGCCTCGAGCAGGTCGCGTTCACCGATCCGTACTGGTCGATCGAACTCGCCGTTGTCGTCCGCGAAACCATCGGAAGCAACGGGGAACCGGTTAATGAGAAGAACCTGTTCACGGCGATCCAGGCCGGGCAACGTGTCGGCGTGCAACGTGGCACGACGTCTCAGTCTTGGCTTGAGGAGAACGTGATCGCGCAGGGAATCGCAGTCGAGGTCGTGCTCTACGACAATTTTCTCCTCGCTCTCGACGATCTGGAAATCGGACGGATCACGTCCGCCGTCATGGACGAACCCACTGCCCTTTCCGCGATCTCCGGCAGCTCGCTCGCCGTGGCGGGAACAATCGCCACCGGAGAGATTTACGGCTACGCCGTCCGCACCGATGATAGCGAACTTCTCACCCTGCTTAATGAGGGCCTCCGACGGATCCAAGCAAGCTCCGCTTGGGACGAACTCGTCGCCAAGTGGCTTATCGGACAGTAAGAGAGAGCCGGAATCGTCATCCACGGTCTTGAGACCCGGAACAGACGTATGAAAGGGAGGAAGGCCCGGCCTTCCTCCCTCCTTCGAGGGCGGAAGCAATGACCCCTACTGACCTTCTCAGTGCTCTTCCCCGCTTGATCGCAGGCGCAGGAATGACCTTGCTGATTGTCGTCGTCGCCGTGGGAGGGGGGGTGCTGTTCGGACTTCCGCTGGGCGTCTTGTCGTTTCTGAACCCACCGAGTCGACTGCTGCGGCTGCTGCTTTGGCTGTTCGACAAGCTGTTTCGTGGGTTTCCGGCGTTGGTCCTGCTGTTTCTGATCTACTTCGGACTCGGCTCGCTGCCCGCCGTAACAATCTCGCCGTTTGCGGCAGTCGCCCTTGCACTTGGTCTCCGTAGTGCCGCGTACCAAGCGCAGTTGTTCCGCTCCGCTCTAGGGATGGTCCATCGCACTCAGGTGGAAGCGGCTCGAGCCCTCGGCCTCTCGCAGCCAAGGACATTGATCTACATTCTCCTTCCCCAAGCGCTTCGTTTTTCCCTTCCGGGCCTGGCCAACGAGTACTCCGCGGTCCTCAAGGACAGCGCCCTCGCGTTTACAGTCGGCGTGGTCGAACTGATGAGCCGGGGGAAGTTCCTGTCGATGGCAACGAGAGATACAACCACCACCTACCTGCTCGTCGCTGCAATCTACTGGCTGCTCACTCAGCTGGGAATATCGCTGTTCCGTCTGATCGAGCACCACCGGAGAATCCCGGGGTTGGGCAGCAGCCGGATCGCCGGCAGTCGTGGAAACGGAGGAGGATGATGGGTTTCTTCATCGAGATGCTTCCCGAGCTTGCTCGCGGGCTTCTGATTACGCTCAAGCTGATCGCGTGTTCGGCGCCGCTCGGTTTGATGATCGGATTCGCGGTGGCAGCGGCGCGTTCCTACGGCCCTCGTCCGCTTCGCGCAGCGGCCCGCGCCTACCAAAGCGCACTCCGCGGTGTGCCGCTCCTGGTTCAGCTCTTCCTCCTGTACTACGCGCTGCCGCGCCTGGGGATCGTCTTGTCGCCTTTTGCGGCTGCGGTATGCGGCTTCAGCCTGTGCGGCGGGGCCTACCACTCCGAATACATCCGCAGCGCCCTCCAATCCATCCCAACCGCTCAGATGGAGGCGGCGCGGGCGCTGGGCATGCGTCGCAGCCGGGCCGTATGGCACGTCATCCTCCCCCAAGCCGCGCGGTGTTCGATCGGTGGCTGCGGCAACGAAATCGTGTCGCTCGTCAAGTACTCTTCGCTGGCCTACCTGGTGACGCTGGTCGACCTTACCGGAGCCGGAAAACTGATCGCCTATCGCAGCTTCCGTTTCTTCGAGACGTTCCTGATCGTCGGCCTGATCTATCTTGCACTCGTTGCGCTGACTTCCGCCGGATTCCGACTTGTCGAGCGCCGGGCGAATCCCAATCACGATTCCGATCCCCAGCGCTCATGGCGTTGCCGCACGGTCGCAGCCCTTGCTCCGTCCGTGCCAATGGCTCGTCCCGGAAAGGACACGAATTGAATCACGACGTTCCTGGTGAAGGGATGGTGAAGCTCTCGGATGTGCACAAGTCATTCGGCGAAGAGACGGTCCTCCGCGGGATCAACCTCGAGATCCGGAGGAACGAGACCACTTGTCTGGTAGGACCATCCGGTGCCGGCAAGAGCACACTGCTCCGCTGTGTGAACCTGCTCGATCGGCCGACAAGCGGCTCCGTGTTCGTGGACGGTGTCGAAATCACTGCCCGCAATGCGCCGATCGATCGCATCCGTAGCCGAATAGGGATGGTCTTCCAAAGCTTCGGCCTGTTTCCTCACCTGACCGCTCTTGAGAACTGCGCGCTCGCGCCAAGAACGGTGCTTCGGCTATCCAGGAGAGACGCGCGTGAGCGCGCCCGGTCCACGTTGGCCAGGGTCGGTCTGAGCGCCAAGAAGGCCAGCTACCCCAACCAGCTATCCGGTGGACAGCAGCAACGTGTCGCCATCGCCAGAGCGTTGTGTATGGATCCGATGTTGATGTTGTTCGACGAACCCACGTCCGCGCTCGATCCGGAGTTGATCGAAGAGGTTCTTGCCGTGATCACGGAGCTTGCCGAGACGGGAATGACGATGCTCGTCGTGACTCATGAGATGGGGTTTGCGCGCCGGGCGGCGGATCGCATGCTCATGCTCGATCGC
>RXOA01000009.1 GCA_003979035.1 Candidatus Bipolaricaulota bacterium | reverse complement strand
GGTGAGGTGCTTGCCCCGTTCGGGATCGGCCACCACGTGGCCGGCTTCATGCGTGGCAGCCACACGGGTCCGCTAATGCCGGTGCGGGCGGAAACGATCATGTCGTATTTCGACGGCCCTCCGGGAGTCTCCTGCCTTGCGTTCAGCGTTCGGAACGGCTGCCTCTCCGAACCCGTGGACCTGTTCGACCATCCCTATTGGGACTGGATTCGACAGCGCGTGTCACGAAAAGCATCCGAGATGAGGGCGCAGGGATTCTCCGGGCCGGCGATGCTTCCCTACCCCGACCTTGAATACGGCGGGATCAAGCATAGAATGGAAGCACTCGAAACACGCTTTGCCGTTTCCACGTAGAGCATCGCGCGTTATGCCAAGGAGCTCCCATCGTGTCCAACGTTGCCCCAAGGGATTGTGTTTCCCGCGTGCTGTTCTCGCAGGATGCAATCCATGCACGAGTCGAAGAACTCGGGAGAACGATTGCCAAAGACTACGGTTCCGGCAACGTCGGCCGTGACGAGCACAAACGGCCGATCATCCTGATCTGCGTGCTGCGCGGCGCGTTCATGCTCCTTGCCGATCTTGCCCGCCAGATCCCGATCCAGATCCAATACGATTTCATCTGCGTGTCTTCCTACGGCAACGGAACCTCGCCGGGAGCGGTCCGATTCGTCAAGGATCTTGATCTGCCGATCCGCGGCCGCGATGTCATCATTGTCGAAGACATCGTCGACACAGGGCACACGCTCGACTATCTGCTGCGTGTCTTTTCCGCGCGGCAACCGGCGTCAATTCGCGTGTGCGCGCTGATCGACAAGCCCGCGCGCCGCGCCGTGTCGGTCAACGTCGACTACGCCGGCTTCACGTTGGAATCGGATGAATTCGTCATCGGCTACGGCATGGACTACGCTGAGCTTTATCGGAATCTCCCGTATATCGGTGTCCTCGATCCCACCGCAGTCCAATGACAATGCCCATGCCAAGCCCCCATTCCGCGCTGACGTTGGCCATCGAAACCTCGTGCGATGAGACAGCTGTGGCGATCGTCCGCGGCTCGTCGCCGCCGGAGCTGGTCGCGAACCTCGTTTACTCCCAGGCGGAGATCCACGCCAAGTTCGGCGGCGTCATTCCCGAGGTCGCGTCCCGCAACCATCTGCGGAAGCTTCCGCTTCTTGTCCGCGATGCGCTCAGCACGACGGGAATTTCCAGCGAGGATATCGGCCTGGTCGCTTCCACCTACGGCCCGGGCCTTGTCGGTCCGCTGTTGGTCGGCCTGTCCTACGCCAAGGGGTTCGCCTACGGAGCGGATGCCGCGTTCATTGGAATCAACCACCTTGAAGGACACCTCTTCGCCCACCGGCTTGCCTATCCCGATGTGTCGCCGCCGTTCATGGGACTGATTGTGTCCGGCGGCCATACACTCCTCATCCGGGTCGATGCGTACGGACGCTACACGACCGTCGGAACAACCGTCGACGATGCCGCCGGCGAAGCCTTGGACAAGGTCGGGAAGAAGCTCGGCATTCCATACCCGGCGGGCGCGGAACTTGACAGGCGAGCGCAAATCGGCAATCCCACCGCGATCGTCTTCCCGCGTCCGATGGCCCACGTCGGGTTCGATTTCAGCTTCTCCGGATTGAAGACATCGGTCATGACCTACCTGCGAAAGCAACCTCACGCCGATCCAAACGATGTTGCGGCATCGTTCGTGGCAAGCGTTGTGGATGTGCTTGCCACGAAGTCCGTCGAAGCCACCCACCGGCATCATCTCAAGAATCTTGTCGTGGTTGGCGGTGTGGCGGCCAGCGCGACGCTGCGAACCCACTTGGAGGAAGCGTCTTCACGCCGCGGCATTCGCGTCTGGGTTCCCCCACTCGCACTCTGCACGGACAACGCGGCGATGATCGCCGCCGCGGCTGCGTTCCGTCACTACGAGATGGGACAATCCCACAACCTGTCGCTCGCCCCGGAGCCGAATCTCGGCCTGGATGTTGATCCCGCGTTCCGATCCAGTGGTGTAGGGTGAGGCACATCCCGACCCGATAGGCCCTTCAATGGGCGGTTGCTCGCGTCCGCCCGCCACGGGGAGAAATCCCGCCATCACCGTACTCCGCGATTCCCTTGAGAATCGGTCCCTACAAGCGTCGAAGAGCGCTGGACTACCGGCAAGAGTCCGTTCGGATTCGGGTCCAGGGTGATGGCAGGCAACGGTTGACCGCCGGCTCAGGTTGCGCAGGCAGGATTGCGATCGGAGGCGAGATCATCAGCTCCGGCCGCGGTGTCAGCAACGGCCTTGTCGCGTTCCGTCACGGTCTCGGTAACGTGCTTCAGCGACGCGATCGCCACTTCAAGCATGTCATCGGTCGGCTCGGCCGTCGTCAGCCGCTGAAGCCACAGCCCCGGGGCGCTGAATGCGCGGACCAAGCGGCGATCCGCATGGCGTCCTGTGTATTGGAGCACTTCGTACGAAACGCCAGCGACCACCGGCAGAAGGAGAATCCGCGATAGAAGCTTCAGCCACAACGTCGGGTTTCCGGCAAGGGAGAAGACGAGGATGGCGATGACAAGAACGATCATCAGAAACGCCGTTCCGCATCGAGGATGCAGTGTCGTGTACGTTCGTGCGTTGTCCACGGTGAGATCCAGCCCCGCTTCATAGGCATGGACCGTCTTATGTTCCGCCCCGTGGTACTGGAACACGCGCTTGATCTCCTTCATCCGGGAAATCGCGAACACGTAGGCAAGAAACAGCGCCAGCCGGAACACGCCTTCGATCAGGTTGAACACAACCGAATTCCCGGCTCGCAACGATTCGAAGCTGTTGACGACAAACAGTGGAAGCACGACGAAGACGCCAACCGCGATCGCAACGGCGACGATCATCGTGATTGCCGTGCCGCCCTTGCCAAGCTGCTCGTCATCCGGAAAGGCGAGAGATGCCGACAGATTCAACGCCCGGATCCCCAGCACCAACATGCTGACAAAGCGAAACACACCTCGGATCACCGGAATCTTAGAGAGGCGCGGCAAGACCTGCTTGATCGGAAGATCGCGAACGACAATCTTCTGATCGTCCTGACGACGAACGGCGACCGCAATGCGATCGCCGTTCTGCATCATAACCCCTTCAAGGACCGCTTGCCCGCCAACAGGCGGCATGCGCTAGTTCCCCTCCGCTTGATCCTGTCCGTACTTGCGGCGGAACCGCTCCACGCGGCCCTCGGTGTCGATGAACCGCTCCTCGCCCGTGAAGAACGGATGGCACTTGGAACAGATATCGACGTGCACATCTTGCACCGTGGACAGGGTTTCGAATTCGGCCCCGCAACCACAGCGAATCACGGCCTTCTTCACCTCGGGATGAATGTCCTTTTTCACCAAATCCTCCGCTAACGCTTGGAGTACTGCTCGCTCTTGCGGGCCTTTCGCCGTCCATACTTCTTCCGCTCGACCTCGCGCGGATCCCGCTTGAGACAGCCGGCCTTCTTCAACGGCGCTCTGTACTCCTCGGTGATGCCGGTCAGCGCACGCGCAATGCCCAGCTTCACGGCTTCAAGCTGCCCTGTGTACCCGCCACCGCGAACCCGCGCCATGACATTGAACCGTCCGACGGTTCCTGTGAGATAGAACGGTTCTTTCAGCGTCTTCTCAAGGTGATCGGAGGCGTTCAGGAACTGGGCGAAATACTGTTCCGCCGGCCGCTTGTTGATCGTAATCGTTCCACTTCCCTCGCTCAGATAGACACGAGCCGTGGATCGCTTTCGTCGCCCAATCGCGTGCATATAGTTGCCTACACGCTTGGGCAATCTCTTCTGGATGCCGTTCTCAACCACGAACGAAACCTCCTGGATTGGCTATTGCTCACATCAAAATGCGCCGACATGGTATCGCAACAGCATTCGGCATGTCAATGACGGCTCGGCGCAGTGCTGTTCTTACGGATGTCTGACAACGTTATCGCATTCCCTGAGGTTTCGCAACACGAATTCCTTGGGAGGAAGACACGGGAACCCCACCGCAACGGCCCGATCGGGAACTGCGGATTCTCCCGCCGCGCCGCATGCGGCGTAGGCCCCTGCCAACAAGCCGCCAGTCGCGATTGGATGCCGTCAGCACGATAGAGTCCCGGAAAGACCCGCGCGCTTTTGCCCCCGCTTCCGAGTCAATCGCTTCCCCCCTGTCGGCGCTACGCCGTGTGGACGATGAAGGTGTGCGCTTCGTTGCTTCCCGGACAAAGGTACTCGATTTCCACGCGATGGATTCGAATCAGGGTGTAGTCCGGATCCTCGGGGCCTGACCAGGTGCCGCCGAAGTACCCGAATGTGTCTCCGATCCTCCTGCGCAGCGCATCGTCGTAAACGGCCGAAGCCATGCCGGCAACACGGATGTAGCCATTGCATGTCTCCTCACCCAGCGGGATACAGACTTCCACATTGGGGTTGCGGCGGATCTGACGAGCCTTCTGGCTCCGCGTTCCCGTAGCGATCCAGAACTTCTCATCCACATTGAGCAGCGTGACCGGACGAACACGAGGCTGAACATCCTCCGCCGTCCCCAAGTAGGCGCACTGCGAGTTCTTCAGATGGCCCCAGACCTCCTGCCGGATCTCTTCCTGGCTCTGCATGGTCTTCTCTCCTTCATGACCGGCCATGATCGAAGTTGACGGCCGGTGCTCGGCCTGCGCGATGACCCAAATACCGGCTAGCGACGCCCTCCGTCGGGCGCCTGTTCACACCCAAGTCCAGCACCAGCTCGCTCGAATCGAAACGAGCTCTCCTCCCAAATCGCCTCGCCAATCGATTCGACACGGAGAAGCGGCGAACTTGCTCCAAGCACGACCTGCTCGTCGTTCCACTCAATCCGGCCAGAGATCGAGCCTCCGTTCGGTTCGACCCAGCCAACGAGTCGGTAGCGAACGCGCTGGACAACATACACCTCGCCGCGAATCAACCCCAGCAGATCGACTCCCACCGTCATCCCCGGATGCCCGTCGCCGTCTTGATCTACAACCCGTGGGTCGTCCGCCGACTCAGGAAGGGGGTCGTGCAGCGGATCCGCAACGGTGGCACCGCGGATCTCCACGTACCACTCTTGCTCGAAGCCAAGCAACGCTGAATCGTCGGACGCTTCCAGTCGGGCGTGCCGGTCTCCCGAGACGAGCGCGCGGACGAACGCTTCCGGAAACACCATCCTCAGTCCGGGAACGGCGGTCTCGACTCCGGCGCCGCAGTAGGATGACTTGAGCACAAGCTGCGATCCGCTCTGAACGATCTCGACCCGCATCACCGCCGTGGTTTCGCGCCGCAGCTCGCCGAAGATCGGCATCTCCGCCCGATCCACAAAGCGCTGCACCTCCCACCAAGTCCCGCTGAGATCCATGTTTCCGGCCGGTCCAGCAGGTGCTCCGTCATTCGCGGCCGCAAACCCCGAAACCGCCACCAACAAGGCAGCGAGTACGAGCGCCAGTTCACCGGATGCCTTCCCGATCGAGACCATAGATCGCAGTGTGGACGGAATCGGCAGGCCCGGTCAAGATCAAGCTCTTGCGCGGCCGATTCACGATGACGAAGCAAGAACACCATCCTTGGCTCCGGGCTTCGACGATGGCGATCCGTACCGCAACTCCCGCCCGGCGTGTCGGCTCGCCAAGGCCGCAGCGGCAACTGCGATCCAAAAGAAGATGATCCCTTCCATCTTGCGCCTTTCTCTCAGCATTCAGGCCTGGCGTCGTCCAGGCAGTCAAGTGGGTTGTCAGCGTCGCTGCCGATCGCATACTGTGTGTAGGGAGAGCCAGCAAAGGAGATGACGTGAGAGGTCCATATCCGACGCTAAACGAGTTGTTCGAACGTACGATCCACCGGTTCCCGGACCGGATCGCAATCCGCAACACGACCACCTACATGGGCGAACCCAGTGAGATCTCGTACGCCGAACTGGAGAGCGAGGTTTCCCGGCTTGCCGCTGCATTGGCAGCTCGTGGGGTGGAGATCGGGGATCGCGTCGCCATCCTTTCACCCCCTCGGATCCGCTTCGCGACTGTGGCGCTGGCCACCATGCGTTGTGGAGCATGGTTTGTACCGCTTGATCCGACGCTTGCCGCCCCCGAAGCGCAAACGCTGCTGAATCACTGTCAGCCGATGCTGGTTTTTGCTCCCGGCTCATCCCGCGATCATCTCCCCGCGGACCTCGCAATCGTCGATCTCGATGATGATCCGACCGCAGGCTCCACCTACACATCGCTGCTCCGTGAGGGCGCGGCCGCTCCCGGTGGGACGATCGCGTCACAACAGGACGTTCTCAGTGATGCGATCGCCGTCCTTGCCTATACATCGGGAACAACCGGAGATCCCAAGGGGGTCATGCTGTCCCACGGCAACATCGCCGCCGACCTCATCGAAGGGACCAAAGCGATCCCCGTCGCCCCGTCGGACGTGATTCTGTTTGTCGCCCCATGGCATCACATCATGGGACTGACAACCGGCTTGTTCCTGCCACTGTTCGCGGGCGCAACCGCGATGCACACCAGCGATTTCCGGCGGATTGCGGAATTGATGAAAGCTCACAGGGTGACGATCTTTGCCGCAGTTCCCAAGCTGTACCACGCAATGTTCGAAAAGCTGATGGCCAAGGTCACAGGATCAGCGATCGGACGCACGTTGTGGCGCGTTGCCCCGCGATTGGTTGGCCGGCAGGTGAAGCGCAACGTCACCGGGCAGGACTTAAGGTTCTTCGTGTCCGGATCGGCGCCGCTGTCGGCCGAAGTCGCGCAAGGGTTCCGCCGAATGGGGATCGGCATGATGGAAGGCTACGGGCTCACGGAAACCTCTCCTGTGGTCTGCCTCACCGATCCGTACCGCGGATTGCCGGGATCGGTCGGCGTGGCCATTCCGTCTGTAGAGACGAGAGTTGTCGATCCGCGCCCCGACGGCGTTGGCGAGCTTCATGTGCGGGGCCCGATCGTGATGGCCGGATACTACCGCAACGAAGAAGCGACAGGGCGCGTGGTCGACAGCGACGGCTGGTTCCACACGGGAGATCTTGCCACCGTCGACCAGAAGGGGAACATCTTCCTGAAAGGGCGCGCCAAGAATGTCATTGTTCTCGATTCCGGAAAGAACATCTACCCGGAAGAACTCGAATGGCAGATCGGGCGGGTTCCTTACGTCGAAGAGGTCCTCGTTCGCGCCGCACTCCATCAAGGCCGCATCGCGCTGCAAGCGGTCATCTTCCCGAATCGGCAGCGCATGCAGGATGAAGGGATCGAGGATTCGGACCATGAGCGCTTGCTCGACCGCCTGTGGGCGGCGATTCGCGAACGGCAGAAGCAGCTGGCGCCCTACAAGCGGCTGCGGAGTCGCTCCCAGCTCCTGCTCACGAACCACCCGTTTCCAAAGACAGGCAGCCTCGACATCAAGCGCCACCTGCTCGAACGCGAACGCCACGATCGTTTGTCTCCATCGCGGGGATAGGATCGAGCCGAGTACGGCGCGGTGCCTCATTCCGAACGCGCAAGCCGAAACACACGCCGCAGACGGTTGCCCGCAACCACCGCGACCAAGACCAACAAAACGAACAACGCCATGACAAGTGGGGTCAGATTGCTGCTGGAGTAGACTTGAAAGTAGCTAACTTCGATCATGGCCAAGATGGCGAAGCCATATCCGCCATGAAGAAGCAGTGCCTGGGTCCATGCCCGCCGGATTCCGCTCGAACTTGAACCCGCCGTTCCGGTCTGTCGCTGCGTCAGCGCATAGCCAATCACGGCCCCAGCAGCCGTCTGGATAAAGACTCCCGGATACGCCCGCAGAACCATGCTCGCCCACCCGCCTTCGACCGCCAGGTAGAACGCGCTCTCGACTGCCGCAAGTCCCAAGCCAATCGCCGCCCCAAGGCGCACGCCATCCAATGCCTGCAGTCCGTGTCGGCGAGATCGTCCGCGCCCGACTCGCCTGATGTAGATGACAAGAATCAGCAGTTTGCCCAACTCGGCCGGCAAGGCGGAACCCACGAAGCCTCCATAGAGAGATGACTGGAGCGGGCCCAGCGAATCCGGCATGACAAGTGTGAGAAGAAGCATCATTCCGCCCACCGGAAACCCGGCCGCGAGCCCCAGGACCAATCCTCCGATCCCGCGTCGGCGTTCCTGTTGGTCCGCATTGCGCAACAGCAGGATCCAGACCAGCAGAAGGACGACAATGCCTGTGATCAGGGCTCCACCCCATTGGACGTTCATCGACTCCTCCTCGCATTCGGCGACCGCCGGCTTCTCCACCGGCAAGATCGCGGATCGCCGCTCCCGAGTGCATCCGTGGGTGGGATCGTACAGAATGACCTGCAACAAACCAATCACAGACTCCCGCTGATCCCAGTCACTCGACATGACGACGGTGCGTTGGACGATTCCGTTGATGGACGGAAGGCTTCCCCCCGGCTCTTGTCTTCTGCGAAATGAGTCCTGCGGCAAGCCCTCGCCGGCTTGGCCGGAGAACAAGATTGACGGGCGCCGTTCGCTTCGCAGCGTTTCGACGCCCGTCATAGGCAGGAATAGGGTGGGGCGGTCCGCATAGACGGACCGCACCGTGGCGGAATCCGTCCCGCTACAAGAGCAGACCGGATAGCTTCTCCCCCTTGCGACAACGCTGCGGAACCCAAGCGTCGTCTCGCGAAATCACCAGGCTTGACCGCCGATTCGCCTGAGATTTGAAAGGGGCGGGGCAGGCGGCTCCATCATCTGGGGTGAACTGTGCTGACATGGTGTTGCGAGTAATGATGTTCATGCTGTCAGGAACCCCCCCGCCCCGCATCATCTTTTTCTTCTGCTGCCGCAGCCGCAGCTGACGTCTCGGCGTTCGTCGTCGCCGCGCAGGATCCGCCGCATCTATCCGGGCGCAATGCCTGCCACGCCATGGTCGCCAACTGCTCCGGCCCGCTCTGCATGAGGTACTCGGAAGCCGGCCCCGCCAACGCACGACCGGTGACCGCTTCCCCCATTCCGATCAGAGCCGTCGCGGCAACCGTCGGATCGCACGAGCGGATCGTGCCTTTTCGGACGCCCGACTCGATCAGGTCGGCAACATACTGAAGCAACTGCTCGCGAAGCTGTTGAACTTCTTTTCGTAGCCGCGGCGTTTCAGGGACGCGCAAGTGAAGGACCAGTTGCTCGGCTCTTCCGTACTCCTCCGCCATTTTGAACAACAGAATGACCGCACTGCGTACAAGATCTTCAGTGGTGGGGTTTTCGAGCCTTTTGGCCTCGATCATCTCCTTGCGACGCCCATACTCACGACGAACGATCGCCAGGTAGATGTCTTCCTTTGAGGGGAAGTAGTGATAGATCGCCCCCGTGGAAACACGCGCCATCGTAGCAATATCACGCATCGTACAGGTATGAAACCCCTTTCGTGCGAAGAGCTTGGCAGCGCTTCTCACGATCTTCTCTTCCAGACTCTGTTTCATAGTGCAGTCACTTCCGAACGAACGTTCGTTTTAAACCGAACGTTCGTTCGGAATCCGAGAATACTCAATCCACCTACCGGCGTCAACCTTCAACATCACGACCACGATCCGGCACGCGGAGGCGCCAGCGTGAAACAAGCCGCACACACGGCGTACACTCTGACCATCCTTGTGGGATGCCGACGATGGGAGATTCGCATGTCCAGTCCGTCACGCAGGTTGTCGGAGCCAAACACGGGCGCTGCATCCCGGATCCAGCGAGCTTCGGGCACGCCCCGAGCGATCGGCTGTCAGCTGGGTCGGATGATCGGGAAGCGGTTGGAGATGACGATTGCGACCTACGTTGCCGAGGGACCGGCGCGTTTCGGGACCGTGAATTGGACAAGACTCGACCAGGAAACGGGTCGCTTCCTCGAGACGCTCCCCTCCCGATTTGTCGATGAGATGGAAGGACTCTCTGAAGGGTCCGGCGTTCCGTTGTGTCGGATCGCCGAATGGACGTTTGTCGAGTCGTGTATCTCGTTCGGCTGCAGCTCGATTCTGGTCGAATCCCAAGGCAAGACCTGGATTGCCCGCAACAACGACCTGTGGGCTCCGGGCCTGTGGGGGTTCGCCACCATCCGCGATATCGACCACGATGGTCGTCTGCCCACACTGCTGTTCGGGATGGAAGGAGAGACCTTCAGCGCCACCGGCGTGAATCGCGAGCGACTGTGGCTTCACGCCCACTTCCTTCCCACCGAAGATCGTCCCGTCCGTGGGAAGCCGGCACAGCTCTTCTCTGTGTGGATCACCGATGCTCTGGAGACGTGTGAGCGGCTCCGGGATGTGGTCGACCGCCTTGCCGCGGTGCAGCGAACCGCAGCGATGTTGTTGTTCGCGGTTGACGGCAAGACCGGAGCACGCGCCGTGTTCGAGTGCGGCTGTGTCAACCACCGCGCGTTGCGCGACCCCAAGCCGTGGATCGCGGGCACCAACCATCGTCGCACGGCAGTGGCGGCCGATCTCGGCTCACGATCCCGCCTCGACACGTTGATCGGCAAGGCAGCGGCGCTCTGCCGGAATCAAGATCAGGATCAGGATCAGGATCAAGATCAGAGGGGAGACTGGATCGCCCAACAACTGATCGAGCTTCTTGCCGACCCCGCCGTGGAACAGGGAAAGGGGTGCGTCCGGGACTGTCTACTCGATCGTCGCTTGCCCCCAATCAGGCGAGCTGCTCTACACATTCGGCGGATTCCCGGCGGCAAGCCGGGGACGTTGGGGAAGGCTCCCCTGGCTTTGGGAGGCCTCTCCCAGGTTGCTAGCCGAATAGGGAACAGCCCGTGGCGCGGCCGTTCATCCGGTGTAGGATGGCGTGGTCGGCAACCAGGATCATCCGCAATCCGTTTCATCCGAACCCGTGGGAAAGGGAGGTGGACCCCATGTGGCGAAGAGGAGCTCGACGGAAGAGACTCCGCGATCAGCCCACTGATCCGTCATGGCGGGAACCGCTGATGAGGATCCCCCTGTATCGGAGGCTTCCCCCGCATGATCAAAGGGAAACCGAGGCCCATGCCCGGGTTCTGCTCGCCGAGAAGAGATTTGAAGCCGCGGCAGGATTCGAGATTCGCGCCCCGATGCCGCTGCTTGTCGCCTCGCAAGCCTCGATCCTGCTGCTCCACAGACAAAGCGCCTACTTCCCGAAGCTTCGCTCGATCATCCTCTATCCGGCCAACTTCTTCGTATCCACCAAGCACGTCGATCCGGCCGGATTCGTCACCGAAGCCGAGGAGATCCGCAGCGGCGAGTCGTGGATTCACGGTGCCGTCGTCCTGTCGTGGGACGAAGTCGAGCTGGGGTTGGATCCGGCAAGCCGAAGAAACGTTGTCGTCCATGAATTCGTTCATCAGCTCGACGCACAGACCGGAGACATGGACGGAACACCGCCGCTCGCGTCAGCGACGGCCCGCGCCGAGTGGGCAGCGGCGATGCGTGATGCCCGCCGAATCGTTGAACGAGACACCGGCGGTGCGAACCACGCACCAATCGATCGTTACGGCCTGAAGAGCCCCGCAGAGATGTTCGCCGTGGCCACGGAAGCGTTCTTCCTGGATCCCCGATCCGTGAAACGCTACGTCCCCACGTTGTACCGCGTCCTTGCTCGTTACTATCAACAGGATCCGCTCGCTTGGTAAGCGGAACATCCCGCAGGACCTGGGAGGACGAGAAACGAGCTCCTCGGCACTGGTTCCGCTCCGCCCAGGAATGCACTTCGGCTACGGACAGCAAAGACGAAGCGAAGGCGCGCCAAGCGCCTCCGCTTCCACCATTACCACACGAACCGTCGGCGAGAAGGATCAGCCGGCCATCGCCGGCTCGCTCGTCCCCAGTTCGATTCCCCGATCAAGCAACACGTCATGGATTGCCTCGGCCGTCCATTGCTTGCGGCCATCGATAATCGTGACATCAGGGTTGTCGAGCAGCCATTCATCGTGAAGCCGCTCAAGATCGCGCAGGTACTCAAGCGGAATCGAGTCTTCCTCGCTTCGCCCGCGTTCGCGGATTCTCTCGTGGCACACTTCTGCCGGCGTCCGCAAATAGACGATGTGGTCCGGGGTGGTACACCAATTGGATTCCAGCCAGTCCCACAGCCGACAATACAGCTGCCATTCGGACTCGGTCATCAACCCCGACTGATAGCAGTTCTTCGCGAACACGTAGCGATCACAGTAGATCGATCGTTCCAGAACCACGTTGCGGTGATCGGTCATCGCCAGCACTTCGGTCCAGGTCTTCGCCCGCGTGGTGAACGCCGCCAGCTGGAACGTGAACGACCATCGATTGGGATCCGAATAGAACATCTCCAGCAAATTCGATGCGAATTCCTTCTGCCACGCCCCCACCGGCTCTTCGATGAACGCGAACAGTTCCGATTCGTGGAGCCGGCGCCCGACCGTGCTCTTCCCCGCGGCAATGTTCCCTTCGAAGAGGATCATGGTTCGCTGTTCCCTCACTTTCCCCCCTTTTTGTCGAGCAAGCTCAACCTCTGGTGGCGGCTTCCGCCTGCACTTGCTCCCCTGACCATGACATGGCCATCCGATCCGAATCCTGCGTTGGACCCCGGTTTCCCGTATGGGGGGGATCCACCCGGCACCTTCACTTTACTGCTTCCGCTCCGCTCGCCACAATGCCCCCTCGAGACGCGTGAAGGGCGGCAAATCATCTTCAACTACACTTTCCCTTGATTGTCCTATGCCTTCCCCCGACGAATGTCCTGTCGGACAACGTTCACGGCATGTGGATGCGACATGCGTCTTGTTAAGGTGAAAGGTGCCTAGAGCAGAGAAAGCTGTTCGCCCTTCGCGCAGTCTCGAGGTTCCGGAATCGGACGCGTCTTCATGCCGGCGGCGCGGCACGCCGATCGGACGGATTCCATGAGTCGATCGGCATCGGGCGACCGGCAAATGTACGACGAGCCGTACGTTCGAGCGTACAGCTCCCGAAAGCCGGGAAAGAGCTGTGCCAGGTGCTCGTAGTAGTACGCGCGTTGTCGATCGCGAAGCGTCATCCCGGGAAACGGAAAGACCCCGAAGACCCCCGCGTCCGCAGCAGCATGCACCAGGCCGAGCAGGTTCGGTTGATTGTCCTCGATAAACGGCAGCACCGGCATCAGCGTGACCCATGTCTCGATTCCCGACGCCGCGAGCGTTTTCAGCGCGGCAAGCCTCCGTGACGGGGACGGCGCGAAGGGCTCAACCTTCGCCGCAAGGTTGTCGTCCCCCGTCGTCAAGGTCACGGCAACAACGGCATGCCCACTGATTCGACGGATTTTGGTGAGAAGATCCAGATCCCGCACGACCAGATCGCTCTTGGTATGAATGTGCACACCGAACCCGTAGCGAGCGATCACGGCCAAGCATTGACGGGTCAGCTGACGGCAACCCTCGAGCGGCATGTAGGGGTCGCTCATCGACCCTGTGCCGACAATTCCCTTGTTTCGCTTCCGTCGAAGCTCGTCCTCCAGCAACGCCACTGCGTTCTTCTTGACCACGATTTCGTCGTCGAAGCGATCGATGCGATAGCAGGCGCTTCGGGAGTTACAGTAGATGCAGCGGTGTTGGCACCCCCGATAGACGTTCATGTTGTAGTCCGTGCGGTACCAGGAGCCGTCGTTTGATCGAGGAACGCGACTGACAAGCGTCTTTGCCTCGATCTCACGGACGCGGGTCGAGCCGTTCAGGTCTAGGTCTGGGTTCACCCGGCCTCCTGTCACCCGCGCCGCGTGCGGCTAGATTTCGATCAGGTCGAGATCTTTCGCCGTATTGAGGAGCCGATCCGGGCGCAGCACGGCCACCTGCCGCCTTCCGTCACCGTAGGCACAGGACGTGAACAGCGTCAGACAACGATCGTCGTACAGATACGTGGGAGCAGCCGGCTGATGCGACCGGACCAGAAGCTTCATGTCGAGCTGTTCCATGACTCGTTCGAACTCCGTTCGATCCAATGCCGGCCGGACCCTCCAGGGAGAGGCGATCAGCCCTTCATCGATCCAGTCGCCCCATGTGATGCGGCGCCAGTTCTCGTCCCCGAGCTGGATCTCGGCAAACGCTTCGAGCGAAGCGATGTCCGGCAGTCCGCCATGCAGGGCAAGCACGCCACCGGGATGCCAGGCTGCGAATGGAAGATGAAGCAACACCGCTCCCAACCGCTCGGCCTCCTGCTCAGGAAGTCCCAGCCAGAAATCGGCCGGGGTGAACGGAGCCGTGTTCCATCCTTCGTGGTTTCCCATCAACAGAATTACGCGATCGGGAGAGGCGAGCTTCCGGGTGAAAAGGAGTCTCAGATTCTCTAATGACTCCGATCCGCGATCCACGTAGTCTCCGAGAAACACAACGACGAAACGATCGGGAGGGAACTGAGCGAAGACTTGCTCCGTCGCGTCGCGATCGCCGTGCGTGTCTCCGACAAAGACGATCGATTCGCCTTCGGGCAACCGGCGAAGGCGACGGGGCTCCTCGGAGAGAAGCCCCGCGACCTCGTCGAGCAAGCGGCTGAAGCCCGGATCGATCGCCATCAGTCTCCGATGAGGAACTCTCCCTTTTCGTACACCAGCGCATCATCGGCGTAGATCTTTCCTTCCGCCGAGAGATCGCAAACCATGTCCCAGTGAATCGCCGATTCGTTCTTGCTTCCCGTCTCGGGCATCCCGGCCCCGACCGCCATGTGGAAGCTACCGTGGATCTTCTCATCGAACAGTGTGTTCCCGATTGCCCGCTTTACGCCCCGATTCGTCCCGATCGCGAACTCACCGACGTATCGCGCCCCTTCGTCCGCATCGAGCATCTGCAGCAGAAACGCCTCGTCATTGTCCGCTCGAGCCTTGACGACGCGTCCCTTCTCGAACCATAGTTCGACCCCGGTGAGCCGCCGTCCTTGGTAGGTCGTGGGATACGAAAACTTCACGTGGCCTTCGACACTGTCCTCCACCGGACCGGTGAACACTTCACCGTCGGGCATGTTTTTCTTGCCATCACAGTTCTCGAAGATCCTTCCTTTGATGTTCATCCTGAGATCGACGTTCGGGGCGACGACGTGCAACGTATTGCACGGATCAAGCGCGTCGACGATCCGTTGTTGCCAGGTCGAGAACTCTCGCCAATACCCGATCGGATCGTCCGGATCGGGAAGGCACGCCCCGTAGACGAACTCCTCAAGTTGGTGCCTGCTCATTGCCGCGTCTTGCGCGTAGGCATCGGTGGGATGCATCGCAAGAACCCAGTTGAGGTCACCCGCTGCCGTACGCTCGATCATCGTCTTGAACAAGCCCTTACTTGCTTGCGAGCTAAGCCGAAGCTTCTCCGGCGGGACCTCGCTCAGTTCCTTGGTGTTGGTGGAACTCAAGATGGTGATTAGCGCATCGTACTTCTCGTACACCAGCTTCAGCGGATCGGGGATGTGCGCAAGCTGCTCGTCCGAGGAGTACTCGTAGTGAAGGCTGCTCGCCTCGGGAAGGCTGACCCGCAAGAACGGATGCCCACCCGCCTGCAGGACTTTGATCATGCATGCCTTGATCAGCGGCTCAGCGGCCGTTGTCCCGGAGATCATCACCTTCTGGCCCGGTTTGACAGCCACCGAGTATCCGACCAGGACATCCGCCACTTTCTCGATACGGGGATCCATCCTCTACCAACCTCCTTGGCTTCCGTTGTCCCTCAATCCGACTCGCGGATCAATGCCACACCACGCTTTCGATATCTCCCGATCCAATCACTGGATCGATTCCACGCCACAGGCCAAGCGTAATCCGCCAACACTCAGGCGGCAACCGGGAACGATTTCGGCAGTCGTGACCATTCTCTCGGACCCTCGAGATCCGGCGAAGGCACGGCCTGTCTCCGATGATCCTCCGCGCATCTCTTTCCGGGCTCGGTTGCCTGGAGAGCACTGTCGAACTATATTCTCGCGGATACGACAATCGGATCACAGGAGACTTGCCGTGAAACGGCGGGTGAAGGGGGAGCGATGACAACACTCGAGCCACGCTTGCTGAAGGGGTTCCGGGATTCCCTACCGGCACTCGCCGCGGCCCGCCAACAGCTGATCGATTCGGTGCGCAAAGTCTATGAGCGCTACGGTTTCCTTCCCCTGGAAACGCCGGCTCTGGAATACGTGGATGTGCTCGGCAAGTACTTGCCGGAAAGCGACACGCCCGAAGGAGGCATCTTCGCCCTGCGCAATGCGGATGGGGAGTGGGTCGCGTTGCGTTACGACCTCACCGCGCCGTTGTCGCGCGTCGCCGCGTCGTATCCCGACCTGCCGATTCCGTTTCGCCGCTACCAGATCGCTCCCGTGTGGCGCATGGAGAAGCCGGGTCCGGGCCGTTTCTGCGAGTTCTATCAAATGGACTTCGACACGGTGGGCGTTCCCAGCGTGATTGCCGACGCCGAGGCGTGTTGTCTGATTTCCGATGCGCTCGAAGAGCTGGGCATCGGCCAAGGCGAGTACCTCGTCCGCGTCAGCAGCCGCAAGATCCTCGGGGGAATTCTCGAAGCGACGGGTGTCGCCTACGCCGAGCCGGGAGCCGAGCTATCGCCTCAAGCGCTGACCGCGCTACGTGCCGTCGACAAGCTCGACCGAATCGGCCGCAGTGGCGTGCTCGCCTTGCTCGGCAAAGGACGGCTGGACGAATCGGGCGACTTCACCCCTGGGGCCGAACTCGAGCCTTCACAGATCGAGACGGTGGACCGTTATCTGCAGCTTCCCCGCACCTCCCGAACAGAGTTCTGCGAGCGCCTCGATACGCTCGTCGGAGGATCCGAGCTGGGGCAGGCCGGTGTGCAGGAACTGCGCGAGATCGACGCGTTTCTGGCTGCGGCCGGTTACAGCGAAGACCGTGTCGCATTCGACTCAACCATCGTCCGCGGGCTCGGTTACTACACCGGCCCCGTGTACGAAGCGACGCTGATGTTTGAGATCCGCGATGAGAAGGGCGAGGCCAAGCAATTCGGCAGCGTCTTCGGCGGAGGTCGTTACGACAATCTTGTCCAACGGTTTACCGGCAAGAAGATTCCGGCGACCGGCGCGTCGATTGGCGTCGATCGGCTGCTCGACGCGCTTCGCGTGCTGGGCAGACTCCCCGATCGCGTCGCCACCGCGCCCGTGTTGGTGACGGTGATGGACCCCGATCACCTGTCCGACTATCAGGCCGCGGCCGCCGAATTGCGGCAAGCGGGGATCAACGCCGAACTGTATATCGGAGCCGGACGTTTCGGACGCCAGTTGAAGTACGGCGACCAGACCGGGAAGACGGTCGCCGTCATCATCGGAGGGGATGAGCGGGAGAATGATGAGGTTGCGCTAAAGGACCTGCGCCAGGGAAGGGAGCTCTCCCAGGGAATCGAGGACCGCAAAGAGTGGCTGGCCAGCCAGCCGGCGCAGATCACCGTCGCCCGTACGGATCTCGTTGCGAGAGTTCGCGAGATCCTTGATCGCTACGCCACCTAGACACAAGAACGCCCACGACCCAAGACAGGCAAGTACGTGAATAGGAGATTCGATGAAACCGCATGCTTCGTCAGCCGATGATGCTTCCGGTCATGCTTGTAGGTCCATGATCGCCAATCGCCCCCGTCATGGCTCAGCCGTTGGCGTTTCCGCGCCGATCGAGCTTTGCCCCGGTCAGCCACTGACGATCCATGACGTGGTTGCTGTCGCCCGCGGAAATGCACAAGGGAACTACGCAGAGGTTTCGCTTTGCGGCGATTGGGCCGATCGCTGCCGCGCCAGCCACGCGCACATTGCCGCAGCCGTGCGGGAGGCGCGCGACACGCTGTCTTCTCTTCCAAAGGATGCGTCCGAGGAGGCCATCGTCGCGGCCATCAAGGAACGGACGGGGGTCGATGTCGCCAGCAAGCTGCCGCTGTTCATCTACGGCGTGACTACCGGCTTCGGCGCCAACCGCGATCGGCTGCTGTTCGATCCCGACAGTGTGTCCCGAATGCAAGTCAACATCCTTCGCAGCCACGCCGCCGGCGCCGGCAATCCAGCGCCGATCGAAGTGGTTCGCGCGATGCTGTTGCTTCGTGCCCGCGCGTTCGTCGAAGGATACTCCGGCGTGCGCCCGGAGATCGTCCGGTTGTTGGTCGACATGCTCAACCGGCAGGTACATCCCGTCGTCCCCGAACAGGGATCGGTCGGCGCATCCGGAGACCTCTGCCCGCTCGCCCACCTCGGCCTGGTGCTAATCGGCGAAGGCGAGGCTTGGATCGGAACCCCCTCTCCTGGGCAATGTCCCGCCGATGGCGGTCAAGCGCTCACTGCCGCAGGCCTCGCGCCGCTCGATCACCTCGAAGCCAAGGAAGGCCTCGCGCTGACCAACGGAACCAACCTCTCCACAGCATTCGCCGTGTTCGCCGCCTACGACGCCGACATGCTGCTGGGGACCGCCAACCTCTCCGGCGCGATGTCACTCCAGGCAATGCGCGGATTCACGCGCGCGCTCGATCCGCGCGTCCACCAGGCGCGCTCCAACAAGCCGCAAATGGATGCGGCGGCTCAGGTCACGTCGCTCCTTCAGGGAAGCTCTCTTGTCAACACGGCCCACGACGTCCAGGACTCTTATTCGCTGCGCTGCATCCCCCAGGTTCATGGCGCCGCGTTGCGGGCGATCGACCACGTGTGGGAGATCCTTTCCGACGAAATCAACGCGGTCACCGACAACCCCCTGTTCTTCGTGGATGACGGCACACCGGCGTTTCCCGAAGATCCCACGGTGTGCCTGTGGAACGCCTACGCCGCCGGCAATTTCCACGCTGAACCAGTGGCGCTTGCCTGCGATTACCTCAAGCTGGCCGTTGCCGAGCTGGGAAGCATCTCCGAGCGGCGGAGCCAGCTTCTTCTCGATCCTCACCACAACCGCGGACTCCGCGCGCATCTCTCCGCCGGCGAACCGGGGCTCCATTCGGGGCTGATGCTGGCGCAGTACACAGCCGCCGCGCTGGTCAGTGAGAACAAGGTGCTCGCCCATCCGGCGTGCGTAGACTCGATCCCCACATCGAGCAACTCCGAGGACCACGTGTCGATGGCGCCAATCGCCGCGCGCCACGCACGGCAGATGATCGGGAACGTCCAAACGGTGATCGCCATCGAGCTGCTGTGTGCCCTGCAGGCACTTGACTTGCGGACAAACCGAGACACGAGCGCGCTCAGCGCGTCCGCCGCCGCTGTCCACGCACTGGTGCGAGACGCGGGAATCCCGTTCATCGCCGAGGATCGCACGCTGTCCGATCTGATTGGGGCGATGCGCAGACTCGTCTCCGACGGATCGGTCCTTCGGAAGGCCATTCGTGCTCTACCGGAGTGACTGAAGCGGACGGCCGATCCAATTGACAACCGCGAATCCCGTGGCTACCATCAGCTCGAACCTGCCGGGGTAGCTCAGCTTGGTTAGAGCGCTTGGCTGTGGACCAAGAGGTCATGGGTTCGAGTCCCGTCCCCGGTGCCAATCGTTCACAACGCGCCCTTCGGCCACCAGGTCGAAGGGTTTTTTGTAGACAGGATCTACACTTTCGTTCTTGATGATACAGTTCGAAAGTAGCGTTCTGAGTAGCCGAGCACGTTCCTCGTGGTTTTGCTGAAGATACAGACTGGGAGCGCGTTTCAGGAGTTCGAAAGTTTCGTGCGCCTCGTCAACTGCGGGTCCGGTTTCCTCCCCAAGAACTGTGATCCTGCGGCTAAGCCCCTGGGCCTCATTTCCCCATCGCCCCTCAAGCTGCAGCCATCGCTCTTCCGTGATCTTGCCATCTAGGTTGTCTTCGTACGCACGATCCCGCCTAGCACGAAGCTTGTGCTCTTCCTTCTGCAATCCCTCCAACTTCCCGTTCGCGCCTCTCGATCTCATCTTTGTGTCTTTCGTACATCCTGTCCAGCAGGGCCTTGGCAAGGTCCTCTGAGATGTGAACGCCTTCCACCACAGGCAGCAACAGGTCACTCAATGCTCCTTCGCGGATGTATGGCTGTTCACATTTGCCACGGCCATGGGTGCAGTGGTAGAAGACGTACCGCTTCTTCGCAAGGGATGCTGTGATCTTGCAGCCGCAATAGCCGCACGTGAGGATCCCCCTGTATGGGAAGGAGCGTTTCGTCAACGGGGAGCTCCCGCCCCTCAGCCGTTCCTGAACTCGATCGAACAACTCCTTGCTGATCAGTGGTTCATGATTGCTGGTGTAGAGGATTCCCTCCCACCTGATCGCCCCGTAATAGATCGGATGCTGCAAGATCCGGTGTAGCGTTGCCTTAACCGGGCCATGCCCGCGTCTCGACTTTAGTCCCATCTCCCGTGCAACACCAACCAGCTGAGAAAGGGAGATATCTTGGTGAGCATAGATCTCAAATACGCGTTCGTAGCGCCGGCAATGTGCTTCTTGAGGACATCGAGGTGGCAGGACCACTTGACGGCTTGCTTGAGCAGATTTCGCAGCTCGCACCGGGACAGTCAAGATCGTTCACGTCTCCCGGGTATGTCGTCACGCAAACCGATGTGGATCATGGTTCAGTTTGTTCCTGCTACGACGCGTTCACCTCGCGAGTGCATGACACCGGTTGCCACACAGTCCCGTTACACGACTAGCATCACGAATGGCAATTGTGTTACATCGATGCTGACGGTCCTTCAGCACCAACAGGATGTAACGTTTGTTCCTGATCCGGGGGGGGGGGCGGCTACGCCTCACGCCCAACGTGGGCAATAGCGTGGCTCTCAGTCGATCCTCATGGACTAATGTGCAGCCACCGTGTGACCCGGTATGGCACTCCAATGCTCTGCACGGAATTGCGCGGGTTCCTCTCACCCCATTCGGCAGTTAGCTCATATGTCTCCCCGGCTACGAAGTATCCCGCCGGGAACTGGACATACCAATCACAATTCATTTCGTAGTGGCCCGGCGTATCTAGGGGATCGGTGTAATGCCTGAAGTTCATCTTAACTTCGTCCCCATTGATGAACAGCTTGAAATAACCTCCGCCAACAATGACCCACCCTGTCTCATGAAGAAACCTGCTGTTCGCGCCGGGCTGGCCATATGTCTCTGATCGTCCCCAGCCATGCCGGACCCAACACTCAGCGTCGGCTGATATTGTGTATTCTGACGGTTCTTCGAGAAATGTGATTTGCAGGCCTTCTCCTTCGAAGCGCTCACGGTTTGCACCTTTCCCAAGCGCCGCGAATGTAAGCAACGCGAGACAAATCCCGACCACTACAATCGTCTTCATGCGCATGACTCTCCTCCTTGTCCTGCAAAGTTTCTTCGACATTGTAGCCGAAGTCATACTTCCCGTGGATTTTTCATCTAACACGCTCTTCTCTTCACTGCTTTCGTCACGAACGCGCGTTGTCATAAGATGCATCGCGTCGAATAAGTCTTCATTAAGGTGTTCTGCTTACGTATTTTCTCATGCACGGGAAGGGTGGCTATGAAACCAAGAGCGCTAGAAGACAAGCTCTCCATCTAAATTCCTCAAGCGAGAATGGACGACGCCCCGTCGCGCGGCCAATCAAGCTCGCGAAGAAGCGTGATCGATCCGTCAACTACCTCGTTGTTGAGGCAATTCTGCAATACCTGGAGAAGGAGGAAGCCAAGTGAGCGCATCCAGCTGCGTGAGACGAACTATCGCTGCGTTGCTCGTTGTGGGTTGTGCAGTCATCCTGGGAGGCTGTTTCAACTCCAACCAATCCCCGATTGCCGCATTCTCGACGACCATCGATGGCCTTCCCGTCACGTTCGATGCAGATCCTTCGCATGATCCAGATGGATCGATCGCAACCTATCACTGGGAATTCGGAGATGGAGGCTGGGCGAACACTGCAACAGCAACCCACACATACGAAACCTCAACGGCACGTTCTTACACGGTATCCCTGAGCGTCACGGACAACGACGGGGCTTCGGATATGACTTCTTCCTCGGTCCAGGTGACGCCGCCTGCTGCTCCGGTCACGCCCGTCAATCCGACACCTACCCCGCCTGACAATCCGCAGCCAACTCCGCCACAGTCGGGGATCAATGTAATCATCACTGCGTCAGAGTCCGAGATAGACATCCTCAGTCATGAAATCGACACGTCAGGCTGGATATGGACGTTGACCGGGCGTGCCAGAAACGTGAGTGGCCGCGAACTAGGAACCGTCTTCATCCATGCGCGAATCCTTGATTCGTCAAATGTTGTGCTCGATAGCTCAAGTGACATGTTGTCGGATATCACTGCGGGTGCAACATTCGAGTTTGAGCTTTGGATTGGTGAGGACGAGCGGATCGAGACGATTGAGATCTACGAGATCAGCACCTACTCGTTCTAGGCCTACCACAACGACCTGCAACGGAGAACGGCAGCTTCGCGCCAATTACTTCAAGCAAAGGCTTCAAAGCATGGCACCATGACAGGGAGCTACAAGCCCATTCCCACTTGAGGGCTAGCAGGAGCCCTCATGCAATGCAAAACCCTCTGACATCAGGCGCAATGAGTAGCTTGGAGAAACCAGGAGACCAAGAGAGCTCGCGTACTTCACAGCGTTTCTCGCACGAAGCTCGACAGGAAGACCATTCTGGGGAGTCAGCTTTCTCCGAAATCTCGCCGCGGCTTCGTTCCCATATTTCTTCGGCCAACGCAGGAGGATGCCGCCATCACGATTGTCAGGCTTCGGGCTTGCGGCAAAGTCGTTCTCGGATGACCATTCGACAATGAGCGGCTTCCCACCGCTTCTTCCAGCCACAAGCACACCTGTCTCATGCAGCAAAGCGTCGCCGAGAAGCGTGTTACGCGGGATGGCATCTAGCAGCTTGGGTAGTTCCTGATTCACGATCGAAACAGCATCATCAAACGAGAAGCGAACCAGATGCGGCGTCTCTTCGATGCGCCGCGCTACGTCAAAATGGCAATCCGTCGATTCTTCAAGCCAATCCTTTCGCCCGGCTAGAGCACAGAACAAAGCATCGGACAAGATCACCCCTCCAGCACAGGCGACACAACACTCTCCAGAGGCAATACTCTTCAGATGGCTATCATCATCGATTTCGGCCTCACCAGTTTGCAGGTCCTTTGCCAACATCCGCCTGTCACTAACCACTGCCAATTCCCGTCTGCGTCCTCTATCCTCATACCACATGGCTACGACAGTCATACCAAGTAGTATATATGGAGTGAAGTGCAAGTGCATGGGCATTGTTCCAAGCGCACCAATGTACTTGGAGTTACAATCTGGCGACATGCTGTTACCTCCCTACCGTGAAGTTGAACAGTCCGGATGCCTCCAGCGAGATGCGAACGGTCACTGCGCCTCCTTCTGAGACCCTGTAGGAAAGAATCGGCTGGCGCTGCTAATTGCCGGAGTCGTTCGAAAGTAGTCAACCACGGGGTGCCAATCGTTCGAAACGCGCCCTTCGGCCACCAGGTCGAAGGGTTTCTTGTTTGGAGACTTCCCGTCTTCACGCATCCAACAGGGATGCAAGTCTGGCATCGCGGAGTCCATCCGATCCGTTCGAGGCCAACGGATCGGATGAAGAGAGCCTCGCTGCGTTCAGCGGTGTGCGGGACAAGATCGACAGGTGGCCCAGGAGACGTTCGCCGAGGGAGCCGCCACGGAAAAGAACCTGCGGACTGAATCCGGAACGCGCGTCGTGGCTTGTCCCGCCTCGCCAGGGACCGGAATCTTGGTTTTCTGTCCCCCGATTTCGCGCTGCGGGATTTTGTGCGCCAATCCGTGCTATGCTGGGGTGATTCACACCTGCGGGAGGTGTGCTCGCTGATCGTGGTGGGAAGCAAGGTCGCTCGGCAGAAGTGCTCGGTATCGGCGGTTGCGGTTGTATCTGCCTGCATCGCCGCGATTCTCCTGTTGTTCGTTTCCGGATCGGCCGCATCCGCAGATGAGAGCATCGCCTGGATCGAGAACCGGATCACGCTTCTTGAGGCCGCAAATCGAGGATACGTTGACGTAGAGCTGGAGGCCACCGGGAGCATCGGTGCTGCCATCGATATGTCGATCACGTCCACGCTGAACATCACGCTTGCCGTAACCATCAATCCTGGGCTGCTTCTGGGATGCGACATAGCCGGAGTTCAACGGCTTGTGGTTCGTTCCCCGGTGGAGTTCAACGTCGCCATCAACATGGAGGCATCCCGATTCATCGAATTGAAGCCGGATGAAACACGGTCGGTGGGGCTTGAAGCCTACTGCCTTGACGCAAGCCAACGTCTGCCGGATGCGGGGACGATCTATCGAATCCTGGGGATGGCATCTGCCCCTGTCGAGCGTGTGCTTCGCGAATCCGTCCGACAAGATGAGCACCCAGGCGCCTGCGCGATCCAGGCGGCTGTCTGGATCGCCCAAGAGAATCTGACCAAGCCTCAGTTCGATGCGCGCCTTGGGTCGAATTGTTCTGACATCGACGCCGTTCGTGCAGTGCAGCTCTGCAGCCAGGCAGAGATTGCTCCCGACGCATCCTGGCTCGCTCAAGCCGGCGTCATCGATCCAGAGGTGGACCAAGAGGCAGATTCTGAAACGGAACCCGTGACAGATCCCGAGACGACTGCCGAAGGTCAATCGGAAGAGCCGTCCTCGAGCATAGCAGAGTGGCTCCTGCTCGGCGGGCTGATCGGCTTCGCCATCATCCTTGTGAGAGTTCTCGAGGGCTTCTGAACTACAGGCCCGATTCGTCCGCTGTTGCCGTCCTGCTGAGCTTGCGCGTCTTTACACGGGAAGCGCAGGAAACAGAATCACGCGTGCCTCCTGTCTGATCGAAGCCATCCGCGCAGCGCGGGAGAATTGGAGCACGGCTCCGGTATCGATTCCGCCGAATGCGAGTCTGCCGCAGCAAAGGACGCCTGAACGATGAAGGACATCCTCTCCACACACCTGTGAACGGATGATGGCGGCGCTTCCGACGTTGCTTGATGTAGGTTTGAACGACCCGGGGAGATTCGAAAACATGCTTGCCGATTGGATCTCCTGGTGGATCATCGCGTCGACGACCTACGAGCACTGCGTCGCCGTGTCGCCCGGATTCGCTCCATCGTCCGTTCGCTTGAGCGGATTAGACAGGATGCCGATCCAGGTACCGTCGGCTTCGGAGGACAACGGATCGACAGCTGAAGCTTCCGCACTCAGCGCGGCACCCGTACACTACCGTCATCCTCAAGAACAGGGAGGCAGGTCTGTGAAGATCCTGGTTGCGTACTTCAGCGAAACGGGGAATACCAAGAGAATCGCAACATCCATCGGTGAAGAGGCGAAAGCCCTAGCCCACAAGGTGCGTGTCGCTTCGATTGGCGATGTGGACGTGGATGTCCTTCCGAGCTTCGAGATTGTCTTCCTCGGGTCTACGTGCCATTCATCCGACATTGCAGCTCCGGCAAAGGAATTCCTCGCTCGGATCCCGGCGGGCTCAGCCCTGAGACTCGCCGGCTTCGTCACGCACTCGACGATGATGCCGGAGGGCACTGCGTGGAAGAAGGAGATGCACGAACGTTGGGCCGGCAGATGTCCGGGTTCGTTCGAAGACGCCTGCCGAGAGAAGGGCATTGAATTCCTCGGATTCTTCAGCTGCCAGGGAGCGCCGTCACCGGAAATCGAAACGTTCATCCGCAACAGCGTGATTCCCGACGAAAAACAGTGGATCACATACATCGAGGATGCGCGCCGACATCCCACCCCGGAGGATCTTGAAGCGGCAAGAAGCTTCGCAAGGAACGTGCTCGCGGTGTGCAAGCCGTAGTCACGAGCCCCCCGACCGTCGCGGCCGCTGCGATTCAATGGCTGGCTCGATCCGCCGCATCCTCTGAGTGCCGATGCCGCGATCGGCTCTGGCGATTGTGCCGTCTTCCTACGAGCACGCTGTGGTTGTCGCGAAGGCATGTGACGGGGGGGGGCAGGTCGCGGATTCCTGATGGGCATCGATGAATCCCGTTTCGACAAGAACAAACCTTGGTTCACGTCGAAGCATCCTTTCAAGCTCAACTGCAGATGGCCGATCAAGGGTTCCCAAGCTCATCAGTTCTCTCGTGAGGGGGCAGTCCGCTCATGCGGCTTGCGCGGAACTCGCCACGGCAGGCCAATCATCCTCTCCTTGTGTGTGGCCGTGACATCTTCCCGCCATCTCGCGTCGTCCCATGAATTCGGACGGGGCTCCATCCCCCAACCAATCCCGACGCGTGATACAGGGTTCGATCCGATCGACGGTGAGATCGTCATAGGAATGCCTTGTGAGACGCGATCTCAACCACCGGACGGAGGCTGCGTGCGGAGGGCTTCTTTCCCTTCCTCAGTTTGGCGGAAGACACGCGAGGTCTTGTAGGCGAAGTCGATTGCCGGCTCGGCGGCAAACGCCTCCAGGATCGCTTCGCTGACGGCTTCGGACGTCTTTCTCCTCGACCTGGCTTCACAAATGTAGCGGGCCGTCAATTCGATGCCGTCGCTCGAGATGTGCGTGTAGACAACAGGATGGACGTTTGCGGAATGGATCAGGAACTTCCTTGACGCTTCCCGGATAAAACGGGCAGCTTCGTCTGTCACCGATTCCACCCGCTTCTTCAGGATCTCCTCGATCATCCGCTTCGCCCGGCGCCAGTCGGACTCAAACGTAACGATAATCGGAATTTCGTTCCAAACGTAATTGAATCCCTGCGTGATGTTGACGACCGGCTCCACGAAGACCTTCCCGTTCGGCACGTGAACGATCCGCCCGGTGATCTGCTCTCCGGACTCCGGCGATGTAACCTCGAGCACGGAGAATGTCGACACGCCGATGTCGATCACGTCGCCGGCAAGCGACCCGATCTGGATTCGATCTCCAATGGTGAATGGGCGTCGCCAACCGATAAACGCCCACCCAAACCAGTTGACGATAGGATCTCTCAACGCCACGGCGATTCCCGCCGACAGAAGCCCGAAGTAGGTCACCAGCGATTGAATCCCTTCGAGCCAAACCCGACCTACGAGAATGATCCCGACAATCGACGCCGAGTACGTTGCGATCTTCCTCCAGCGATAGCGGACCCGCGGATCGGCCGCTCTCCGGTTCATCACCGCGAGAAACGCCCAGCGGATCAACCACAGGGCGACGACAATCCCCGCCGTGAGCAGCAGATTGCTGATCGTTTGGGGATCGAAGCCGGTGACTTCGCTGAGCCAGTCAATCGCCTGTCGCATCGGGATCTCCCGTCCACCGCCGTGATGCTCCAAGATACTGCATTCAAGCCCGCGCGGGCGACTGTCGATCGCTTCATACCCTGCGGGCTTTAGCTTCCAGTGTTCGCGCCGGGGCTGCCGGACCACGCGACGCGCCTCCCGAGCCCCTCTGAGGAGCAGTCCGCGAACAACATCATCAGCAGGATTTGAAGTGTTGGCGCCCTTTCGCGATTGGACACCCCTCTCCGCAGGGTGCGGCGCAGGGCGAATGCCGAGTCGCCGGCTCACGGCAGGGATGGACAATGGGTCACAGCGTCAGGCCATACCTTCCGGGCGTGGGGATCTTGCGCAGGCGCAAGTCCCTGTTTCGGCGATACACGACGAGCCCGATGTTCGACCGACCCTCTGCCTACCCGGTGAGCATTGGCTGACAGGGCCGATGGATGGCCCTCCGGCACCTCTGCTTCTCCCGGCGACGCACACGCACACGAGGCACCTCGTGAGCGATGGCGCAGGTGCAGCCAACGATTGCTACCAGGTGGGGCGCGCCGGATTCGCTTGACCAGAATGATGTCGCCTGCGTGAGACACTCCCTGATGCTGCGTTTCGAATCGATCGACGTCTGAGGGCCCGCTTGACATTCACAGACATCCCGGAACCCGTCGCGGCGGAACACACGGTCATGCGACATCCGACCGGGCCTCGCTGCGAGGGGAGTGCGTCCGGTCAACCAAAGGGCTGCACGTCACCGCTTGAATCGAGGGCCCGAGACGACAAAGCTCACCAGGTGGTACCAAACGGTGCAAAGGACGGTGAGCAGCGTCCCGGACACAACAGTTCCCTGCGGGTAGCTCAATCTCTCCATGCACCGCTCGGCGGATGAGAAGTCGTCTTCTTCTTCGGGGGTGTAGTCGCAACCTCGCACAAGGGCCATCGGAGTCATCTCGGTCGTTTGCCCCATCACGGCGCCAGCAATGGCCGCAATCGAGTCAACGATGATGTTCGCTCCCCCGGGCCGAAGATCCCCGAAAAGATCTTCGGCAATCAGCTTCCGCTCGACAGGAGCGAGCCCGGAGAATCCAATCGCGACGTCGACTGTGCCAAGACGGCCAATTGGGGCCACCGTGTCGGTAATGATGACGGGGACACTGAAGCCCAAAGCGTCCTTCAGTGTGCGTCGCAGGTCGGCCGCGGTGCGCCCCGGTGCCTCGGGAAGCTGACTGACGTAGCCCGGCGGCGAGTTCATGATGTCGATGCCGGCCTCATTAATGAGCGCGCCGTGCATCGCCATGAAGAATTCGAACCGCTCAACGAGTGCAAGGGCCCGACTGCGGGTTCGCGGGTCGGTGGCAAGCCGGTCCATGGCCTGGGCACCGCCACGTTTCGTGGCCATCCGCCGCATGGGCATCACGCCGGCGACTTTCCCGCTTCTAATCATCAGTTCCATCTTGCGCGGATCTTTCTCGAAGATCCGGGCCAACCATCTTGCGCGCCGGGATGGGACGACGGAATCCAAACGGACGGTACGGCCCTCGTACAGGCCCGCAATCTTGGAACTCAGACACAACACGTCACCGGACTCCACGATCAACCCATTCTGCCGAATAGCCCCAAGCACGAAGCCGGAAAGTGTCTGCCGTTCCGCGTCTTCCGGCACGAGTGGCTGTGAAACAGGGAGAGGGAAAATCTGAACCATCGCGGCCTCTTCTGCATTGCGGGATGATGCACCCCGCACCCACACGGAGCCACATCCGGCACTTGGATTTGCAGAGTATACAATCCGATCGCTGCATGCTTCCACGCCAGCGCACGTCGCGAGCCGATGCAGCCGAGGTTGCTGACGTACGACGCAAGATGGCGTGACCCAGCCGCTGCTCGCTATCGCTTGCTTCGTCCGTCCAGGGCAACTAGTGTGGGGAGAAGGTCTTGGTTCGGCGAGAGCTTCTTGGATGGGAGGAAACGTGATGCGGGAGCCGTTCTCTATCGCCATGTATTGCTGGGCCGCAGGATTGACGATGATCCTTGGGGCGCTGGCCGCGAAGTCTCTTCCGGTCAAGAAGGATGAAGCCGTCAAGGAAGCCATCCATGCTGTCGTCGCATTCGGCGGCGGCGTGCTCATCGCGGCCGTTGCGTTCGCTCTGGTTCCGATGGGCCTGGATTCTCTTCCGCTGTGGTTAGGGATCCTGCTGTTTTGCTCCGGATCTGGCCTGTTCATGCTGATCGACGAGAAGCTCTCCTGTTGTGGTGGATCCAGGGCACAGTTCATGGCGATGTTGCTCGACTTCCTTCCTGAAGCGGTTTCTCTGGGAGCCGTGTTTCCTCACAACCCCCGGCTCGGCGTGCTGCTCGCCATCTTCATCGGCGCGCAGAATCTTCCCGAAGGGTTCAATGCCTATCGAGAACTCATCGCGGGCCGGGCAACTGCCCGACGAGTTCTTGGGATGATGTTCGCGCTGAGTTTCCTGGGACCCGCCGCAGGACTTCTCGGGTACTTCTTCCTTCAATCGAAGCAAGTCCCGGTCGGTGCGTTGATGCTTGTCGCGGGCGGAGGCATCCTCTATCTGGTCTTCCAGGACATCGCTCCGCTGGCGAAGATGAAGCGCCACTGGACCCCGGCACTGGGAGCGACGTTAGGATTCATCGTGGGAGTGGTCGGCGAGAAGCTGCTGGGATAGGGCTTGGTCGTTGGTGTATCGGGTTCCATCGCTCAAGCTCCCGCTTGGGACTGATCCCCAAGCGGGAGTTCAGGTTCCGATGGTCGAGGATTGATCGAGAGATCAGACGTCATTCCCCTTCAGATACTTGTCGAACCAGTCCAGCATCTCTTGGAGCCTGCGGATTCGATGGAGCGGCTTGCCGCTGCGCGACAGTTCGTGGTTCTCGCCGCGGAATATCACGAGCCGGCTGTCGACGCCGTGGGCGCGCAATGCGGTGAACATCTGCAGCCCCTCGGTGAGCCAACAGCGATAATCCTGCTCGGAGTGGATGAACAGCGTCGGCGTCGCCGCCTTGTCGGCATATTTCAGCGGGGAATGCCACCACAGCTTGTCCGCTCCGACGCCGCCTTCGTCCCATGGGGACGCGGCGATCTGATCCGGCGTGAAGAAGTACCCGATGTCGGTGGTACACATCATCGAGGCCCAGTTGGCAATCGAGCGCTGTGAGCATGCCGCGGCAAAACGATCGGTGTGACCGATGATCCAATTGGTCATGTAACCGCCGTACGAGCCGCCGGTCACGCCGATCCGATCCGAATCAAGGAACGGGTAGGCGGTCAACGCATGATCCACTACGGCCATGATGTCCTCGTAGTCGACCGTCCCGTACTTGCCGCGAATCTCCGCGAACTCGTCGCCTCGGCCCGCCGACCCGCGTGGATTGCAGTAGATCACAGCGTACCCATGCGCTGCCAGCATTTGCATCTCGTGAATAAATACCGTCCCGTACGCCGTTTTAGGCCCTCCATGAATCTCGAGGACCGACGGATACGATCGACCGGACTCGAACTCCACCGGCCGGATCATCCACGCATCGATCTCCGTCCCGTCTGCGGTCCTGACCGAAAACGCCTCGGGAAGGGGAAGATCCGCGACAAGAGCTTCGCCGTTGATCGACGTGAGTCTTGTCTCTCGATCGCCGCGCCGAATGTACAGCTCCTGGAGGCAGTCGGCGCGGAGCGCAACGTACACCAAGCCGCGATCGCAGACATCGAATGCATCGATCGAACCTTCAATGTCCGCCATCCGTTCCACGTTGCCGTCGCGCAGGACTTTCTCCAACACCGCGTTTCCGCCGTCGGTGACCACGACATACAGTGACCCGCCGTGGGCAAGCAGCGTCGGCCCGCCGCCGTGGCGGCAATCGCCGGTGACGCGGTTCCCGGGCATCCGTTCCCAATCCGGCGTGATCGATCCCAGTGTCCCCGATGCAAGCTCCGCGACATAGACCTCACGGCTTTGATTCAAGCCGTACACACCCATGTCCGTGCCGAGGACGGCGACATGATCCTGCGTGAGAAACCGCGGTTCGCCCAGGCTGAGGGTGTCTCGCGACAGGCAACGCGTTCGGCCTTCATCGACATCGACGGTCCAGAGTTCGTCCGTGACCGGGGCCTTCCCGCCAAACCTCCGTCCGGTGGCGGCGACAACTCCGCCGAGCACATCAAACGAAGCGATTTCCAGATCGCCCTCTTCGCGAAGAAGCTCTTCGGTTTCGCTCGTCTCCAGATCGTAGACAAACAGATGAACGCGGCGGCGGTTGGTGAATCCAATTCCGTTCTGCCAATAGGGGATCTCGTCCAGCACCTCGTAGTCATCCCCGTCGGAGGTTGGATTGTCTCCGCCCCCGAGTTCGCTCGTTCCCGGAGCCATGCGCGCCATGATCAACAGTCGGTGGTCGTCGGCCAATCGAAGCTGCTCGACAGCGAGCGGGACTGTGGCCAACGGCAGCGCTTCGCCGCCGTTCAGGAAGATTCGATACAGATCCGTTGATGGCTCTCTCTTGGCCCCGTTCTCCCCTGTCTTCTCATCCCGCTTCGATGCGAAGATGATCGACCGGGAATCCTCGGACCAGACGAACACACCGTCTTTCCCCGACGAAGTCAGCTGTCGGACGCCGCCGCCTTCCAGATCGACGAGAAACAGATTGCTGTCGTAGCCTTTGGAATCGGCGCTTGCTTGCTTCACGACAAACGCCGACCACCTTGCATCGGGCGAGACCTTGGGCGAGGAGAGAAAGCGATAGCGGAGCAGATCTTCTATCTGTACGCCACGTGGCGTTTCGGTTTCCGCTGCGGTGTGCTCGGGACTGCGCATGGCTGCCTCCTTTGGGAAGCAAGGAGTCTACTCCGTTTGTGCACTCCACGCAGCACATGACGGCGGCACACCGTTTCAGTTCGGCGGCGGGGATCTCCGTTGTCTCCACTCCGCGAAAGGGGTCTTCCTAGACAACCCGAACCGACGACGCTCCGGGCCCATGCAAGCCGCCATCCAGCCGGCGCCGTGCGCGGTCATTCACTCGGCCACGACGAACCCGGTCGGCTTGACCGCGCTTGAACCGGTATCAAGATCAGGACCGTTGACCACTCTCACAACGTCATCTTCGAGACGCTCCCACCGGGCGAATGGCGTCGGTCGCCCCCGGATTGTCATTGGAGCGGCCTATTGGCTGCCAGTCGTCGGCCGGACCGTTCACACATCCGTCCGTCAGCCGAACACGTTGGGGAAAACTAGGTCGCTCGTCAGGGGTCTTCGGCGAGGATCCCAAAGGGGTTCGCACTTGGCGTGTCGTCACGCCTTTCCTACTCCTCGCACCCACAACCCGCGCGGTCCAACTTGAGCGTCCCCTGGCTGAGCGGCGAACAGCGAGTCGGGAAACGTCTAGAGGTGATCGCGCTCTCGGCCGCTTGACCGCGGCGCAATCCACAGAAGCTTTCCGGTGCGATAGCGGAACCACAACACAAGATCCACGAGCACAAGAACCATGTTGAACGCATACAGCGCCGTCACCCAATCGAGGCGGCCCAGCAGCTTGTTGGCGATCCCGAATGCGTAGCCCATGCAGATCAACATCATGAACAGCGGACTCTTCCCATCCACTCGCTTGGTTCGAAGCGCCCTGGCAATTGAGATCGGCCAACTCACGGCGAAACAGGCAAGCATAAACGCTTCGAGAACGCCCATCACGCAGCGTCTCTCAGGCCTTGCGGCCTATCGCCCGTCGCCCGGTCCCGGTCCTGCCCTGCCCAAAGCCGCACAAGCTGCTCGCAGACATCGACTCCCTTGGCCATGTCTTCGAGAGCCACCCATTCCAGCGGGCCATGAGCGTTGTGCGTTCCGGCAAACAGGTTCGGTGTAGGCAGACCGCGCTCGGTCAGTTGTGACCCATCGGTGCCGCCGCGTATCGGGGTGACTCGGGGAGTCAGCCCGACGCGACGAATCGCTTCGATCGCCAGATCGGCCGGCCGCATGTCGTTCTCCAACCAGTAGCGCATGTTTCGGTACTGCGCTCGCGTGTGGATGTCGAAGCGAGCCCGCGGTTCACTCTTCGAAAGCGCATCAACGAGAGCCGACAAGAACTCCCCGTATCCGTTCAGTTCATCCATCTCGAATGCTCGCAAGATGAACCGAAGCTCCGCGCGATAGGCGTTCCCCTCGATACTCGAGAGATGGATAAAACCCTGCCGCTCGCTCGATGTCTCCGGCGTATGGGCGTGCTGCGGCAGCGCGCCGATCAGCTTGCCGGCAAGCGTCAATGCGTTGACCAATC
>RXOA01000008.1 GCA_003979035.1 Candidatus Bipolaricaulota bacterium | reverse complement strand
GCACGTCACCGGAAGGGTCGCTCTCGCCATTGCTGTTTGCTTGGGCCTAGGAGCTTTCACGTCGCTCGCCACACCAGCCATTCTGGTTGACGCGGCCATTCACGACTTCGGAACGGTCAATGAAGGGTACGTATACTACCATACGTACATCATCTCAAACGGTGGGACTTCGCCGCTGGTTCTTGAGCGGGTTCGGCCAAACTGCGGTTGCACGACGGTCGATCTGCCGTCGAACACGATTCAGCCAGGAACGTCGATCCGCTTGGACGTCAGCTTTGACACCACGGGGATGCTGGACGGCGTGAACAACCGCTACATCTACATCGACAGCAATGATCCTATTCGCCCGGAATCGTTTCTGACTCTGACTGCGACCGTACAGCGCGCTGCAACCCAGCAGTTGAGCCCCCAAGCGCTTCGCTCCGACTTCTACATGCTTCTGGACTTGCGAGATGAAGCGGAGTTTGCTGCCGGACATCTGATCGGAGCCCTGAACGTGCCTCTCGCCCAGCTTGGCAGTTGGTCCGGGAACCTGCCCCGCGAAGCGGTCATCTTCCTCATCGATGATGCCGGTTCACGAAGCAGCCAAGCAGCGGATACGCTCCAGCGGGCAGGGTATGAGGGGTATGCCATTGAAGGAGGCCTCGCAGCGTGGGTCGGGCTTTACGGAAATCGTCTCATGACCTCCGCGATCGGCGGTCTCGGGACCCCAATTTCCCCATCCACCGCTTATAGCTTCTCCGTTTCCGTGCTCGCCCAGGACCTGTACTACATCCTTGTCGACATCCGCAATCCCGTGGCGTACGCCGCAGGCCACTTGATCGGAGCGGTCAACGTCTCGTCGTCCGATCTGCCTGGATGGGCGGCCGAGTTGCCGCGTGACGTTCGGATCGTCGTGTACGGACAGCAAGGCGCCGAAGCCGATCGGGCCGCACTCGCACTCCGAGCTCAGGGCTATTCCCTTGCCCACAGTCTCATCGGAGGCTTCGACCACTGGCTCGAGACCCAGGACGACCCACGACATCCTGAGCGCTCGCTGGTGATCTCTTCCGCCGACGAACTCTAGAGATCCCGCTCGACCCACCCACGACGCTTGGCGATCCTGACGTCACGGGTCTGCTTGAACACTCTGCGATCCACCTCTGATCGGCAGAACTCCTGTTGGATCCATACGGTTGTATGTAGAATATAGATCTATCATGGCCTCTCTGATCGTCCTCCTGCTGGCAGGAACTTACTTGGGATGGAACATCGGAGCCAACGACGCCGGCAACTGCCTCGGCACGGTGGTCGGCTCCGGCATGCTCTCCTACCGCCGGGCCGTCATCATCGTTTCGATCGCCGCCCTTGCCGGGGCCACTCTTCAGGGATCTCAGGTCATGGAGACAATCGGTACGGGGATCGTCAGCGAGCAACTCCCGTTCGCCGGTGTTCTTGTCTCCCTTCTCTCGGCGGGGATCTTCGTGACCGTGGCGACAGTCCTTGGGCTACCCGTCTCCACAGGAGAGGCGATCGTCGGCGCGGTGGCCGGGGTTGGCTGGTCGGCCGGATTGGCCGTCAATACGGGAACCCTGCTGACGATTGCCGAGGTCTGGGTGATCTGCCCGATTCTCACCGGACTCATCTCGTTCGTCCTCTATCACCTTCTGTCGCGCGCGCTCAGCCGGACCCGAGGGCTGCTTGCGGCCGATCGGTTCGTGCATGGGCTTCTTCTCGCCAGCTCGGCGTACGTTGCCTTCACCATGGGCGCAAGCAATGCGGGCAAGGCGGTCGGCCCGATCGCAAATCTTGATCTGGGGATCAACGAACGTCTTCTTCCCATCCTCGGAGGGGTTGCTCTGGTCATCGGAATCTTGTCGTTCGGCAAGCGGGTCGCCAGCACGATCGGCGGCGGCATCGTGAAACTCGACCCGCTGACCGCAGGCTGCGCGCAAACGGCGGCCGCGATTGCGATTCACACCTTCACGCTTGCCGGCATTCCTGTGTCCACATCGCAGGCGGTGGTCGGCGCGGTCATCGGTGTCGGGATCGTCAAGGGAATGAGAACCGTGCGCGGCCATCGGGTGGCGAGGATCTCGCTGGGCTGGATTGCCACACCCACGGCATCTGCTCTCCTTGCCTTCCTCGTGTATCGCCTCGTGGATCTGTTCCTGTAGAAAGGCCCATAGAAGCATGCCGGGTGTGGGCCGGAGTGGTTTCAGACTCCGGCCTCGCACCCCGAAATCTCCGCTTACGGAAGCGACGAGGGAATCGGCGGTTTTGCCTGCCGAGGAGGCTCCCCGGTGCCGATCGAGGAAGTCTCGAGCGTGTAGCTCCCTTGCTCCCCCGGTGAGAACGAGCTGGCGATGACGGTGTAGAGGCCGTCCGCCGGCGCAACGAAGGTTGCGACGGCGTTGGTTCCTCCTGCCGAGTCATCATCCTCGGCGATCCACTGCCCCCGCTCGTCCACCACGAAGAGGTACGCATCCACCTTCGAGGACGTCAATCGAACGGAGACCCGGTCTCCGGCGGCGGCGGCAATCTGATAGAGATCGTAGTACGCCCCGTCGCTCCACAACAGGTCCTTCGAGCCAAGCACGCCTTGAGCGCGCTCGCCGACTTCCAGCAAGCGCGCACCCAGCGCGTCAGCATCGATCCCGGCCGAGACGATCAAGGTGTATTCGCCGGTCTCGCCGGGAGAGAAGCTCGAGGCCTCGATTCGATACGTGCCCGCCATCGGCGGGAAGAGAAGCATCAGCGCATCGGATCCATCGACATCATCGCTCGCCGCAGTCAAAGCACCGAGCGGATCATAGACCCACAAGAACGCATCGAACCGCTCCGACGCAAGCGCCAACGTATACACGTCGGCGTCGGTCAGGCTGACCCGATAGGCGTCGTAGAGAGAGCCATCCGACGCCATCCGATCGCCGGATTCCAACGTCGCTACAAGCGGAACGCCCAACGCCAGCTGTTGATCGCCCGTGCCTGCCGTGGCAGCACTTGGCTTGCCCGCGATCCCGGCGGCGGGCGTCTCGACCAACAGCGTGTACGCCCCTCTCGCTGGTTCGTAGCTGTTGGCAAGAACATAGTACCAGCCGTCTTCGGGCAAAACGACAGACATCCAGCTGTCGGATCCGCCACCTTCGTCATCGCTTGTCTCGACAACCTGGCGCTGGCTGTCGTAGAGGAACAGGTACGCATCGAATTCGTCGGAACGCAGAGAGGCCTGCACCGTCGTGCCTGCTTGCCCGATGAATCGATACAGATCGGCGCTTGTCTCGTCGGAGAGCTGCGGATCTTCGAACGAAAGAGTCCCCTGGATCGCTTCGCCCGCAGCAAGCACCGGCGCAGCGTCCCAAGGGAGGCGATCCTCTTGATTGCCGTGTCCCGTGGTCCAGAAAACAAACTGGGATTGTGAGGAGGCGCCGGCCATGCCGGCCGCCACCTCGGCAAGGGCCTCCCGCAACGCGGACCGAGTGGCCGGGCGATCGACGTAGTCAGGGAACTCAAGCAACGGCTGATCCCCCGAGAGGCTCTCTTCCGTCGCCAGATCGACACCGGCAAGCACGAAGATGTTCTCATCAAGAAAGCCGTTCACGCGAAGCACGGCATAGAATCGCTCCAGATCGTTGCTGGCCCAGACCTCGTACGCATCGCCGACGAACAACACTGCCCAGCGATCCTCCGCGGGGACGAGTCCTCCATCGGCATCGTATCCCAAACGAATGCCGCCGCCGCCGTTCCGGAACAGCGCTTGCGGATGCTCCGGCTCTGTGACAAGGTCCGCGTCGGGGCAAACGGCGGGGTCGGTCGCGGCGCCGCCGGGCGCCGCTTCGTCGTTCTGCTCGAGCCAGCGCGCCAATTCGACCATGGTCGGCGCGCTCGAACCCGCAGAAGAGAGTGCCGCCGCCATCGCCGCCACGTAGTAGCTCTCCGCCTGCTTCAGCCCGCAGCCCCGCAAGCATCCCGGTGAATCGAACGGTGAGGCGGACCACGCCGATTCCGCATACGATGCGGCGCTAAACAGCGCCACGCGGCCTGCCGTCCCGACGGTTTCAGCCAGCTCATCGAGCATCCCTCCACCGTGGCACTGCGTGAAGATGACGATCAAATCCGTCCCCGGAGCGCCCGCGCCGGGGACAAGTGGACCGATCCACGCCGGGAATTCGTCATCATAGATCACTTGATCATCCGCGCTGTAGATGTAGCTTGTCAGGTCGTCGGGCTGATCGGCGAATTCCGCCGCGGACCCCACCCCCACAACAAGAATGACCCAAAGCCCCATCAGGAGAACCTCGGCACACCATCTCTTCATCCGCTCCCTCCCCTTTCCTCACGTGCGTTCTGTCTATCCTAGACGATTTCGACGCGCTGCCAAGTTCGTCCTCGATGCATTGCTGAGCAATACCTGCATTCGAAACGGCATTCGCGGATAATGGCGCAGTATGATCACGCCCAAAGACGAGAAGCTGACAGTTGAGCAACGCCTTCTTTCCTACATCGAGCCGTTTCAAGAGCACGGCTGGATCACGCGCGTGATCGCGCAGGTCAAGAGCGGCAAGGAAGCAACGATCTTCTGCTGTGAGGCTCATCCTGACAGCGGACATCATCTCCTGGCAGCAAAAGTCTACCGCCCATACGACATGCGCAGTTTCAAGAACGACGCCGTGTATCAACGGGGACGGCAACGGGCGGGCAAAGCCGACATGCGAACCCTGCGAGCCCTAGAAGGCAAGAGCAAGGGCGGGCGAAACGCCAAGTTCCAGCAGTGGGTGAGTCATGAAGCAAAGACGCTGAAGCTGCTCAGCCGAGCCGGAGCCGATGTTCCCCAACCGATCGCACAAATCGGGCCGGCGATCCTCATGAGCTACATCGGCGATGAAGAGCGCCCCGCGCCCATGCTGTACGGGCTTTTGTTCGATCGGCACGAAGCCGAGATCCTGCTTGATCGATTGATCCACAACGTAGAGCTGTTCCTGAGGCATCACCGGATCCATGCCGATCTCTCCCCGTACAACATCCTGTACTGGGAAGACAAGCCGGTGATCATCGACTTTCCTCAGGCCGTCGATCCCCGGTTCAACGAGACCGCCGAACAGCTTCTTGCCCGCGATATTCGGTATATCGCCGAGTTCGTGGGTGAATTCGGCGTCGAATACGACGCGGAGAGAATGACATCCGATCTGTGGCGTCGTTACCGAACCGCTCGGCTGTGACTCCCTCTGGCAGGCCTCCGTTCCCCGATCCTGTGTTCGGCGAAGCTTGAAGCTTGGATCAGCTCACGACTTCGCAAAAGACAGCAGCACGGGAGCGCAGTCGTTCAGGCCCGGCCTGCGTCAACTGCGATCCCGGTCAAGAAGCAAGGAGGATCGCCCTGCGATCCGTGCAAGGAGGATCGCCCTGCGATCCGTGCAGGGAGGATCGCCCTGCGATCCGTGCGCAGGGAGGAAGGAGAGTCGCTCTCATGAATCTCCATCCCGTCAATCCGTTTCCGGCAAAGATCCCAATTGCGTTGCTCCGATCCGGTATCGTTCCACCCGGAAGCGGTTGTTCGGCCGTATCCTGGGATCCTTGGTGCTGCGGACGCCAGACCCTTGTCGTCGCACTTGAAGAATCCAAGACGTGGCCGGCTACCGAGAGGCGCTCGCCAGGCATGGCTAACTCATCGTTGGCCCACCCGACAAGAGCGTAAGCGCCCGCAGCGTGTTCCACGCACCTCTGAGGATAGATGCACTCTTCTTTGTGGCGGCAAAACGAGCCGATCTAGCACCCATACAGACAGCCGTCTGCACCGCGTGACAGCCAGTCGAGTACGCGGGGTCGTTGAGAGTCCTCCCCCGACAGCAAGATCGAACGTTCCGCACCACCAATCCGAAACGTCGTTGATGCCACTGTCCAACGGATTTCACCCCCTCTTGCTAGAAACAGCTTGTTTGTCGCGGCAATAAAAACGGAGGGAGGTGGGGCTGAACAATTGCCGCAGAAATCTACGGCATAGCTGTTTTCGTGGCCGATTGCCGGCTGAAACCCGAAGCGAAAGCAGCGTTCAAACAGAAGATTCGATCAGATCCACGAAGGCTCGTCTCAAGGAGGTACGGCTTTGAAGCGAAGATGGAGTACGCAAATTCTCTGTATGCTTGTATTGCTTGCGCTTGGCGGCATGACGGCAGCCGCGGCGGCACCCACAGCCACGGTTCAGGTTAGTGATCCTTCGATCACACCCGCTGATGTAGGGGCAACGTTCACTGTTACGGTGACATTCAATCAGACCATGAGCAACACGGTCTCTCCCACGGTCACCTTCGATCCGCTCGTTTCCGGCACACTGACGGGAGCCAGCGGCGCGTGGGACACTGACGTGAACGAGAATGATCAATACACCGTCTCGTACACCGTTGCCTGCGCCTGTGATGTGGCAGCCAACGTTGATGTGCAGGTTTCGGGTGCGCAGAACCCTGGTACCGAGGTGATGGTTTCCGCAACCCTTGCGGACGCATTCGATGTCGAGAGGGATTCTCCCGCGGAAGTCGGCGGTCCGGCGGCAATCGCGAGCACCGTCGAGTGTCAAGCCGATGCGGTCGCACCCACCCTT
>RXOA01000007.1 GCA_003979035.1 Candidatus Bipolaricaulota bacterium | reverse complement strand
GACGACGTGAGGTTCTACGGCTACCCGAACCCGGCGGCGACCCAGGCGACATTCCTGTACTACTTGCCGGATGGGGCCACCAGCGTCGCGATGGCCGTGTATTCGGCAATGACCGGATCGCAGGTGTTCGAGGCGACGCTGCCGGTCGACCAGGTGACCTATACATGGGACCTGGCCACGGTGACCGGTGCACCGGTCGGCAACGGGCTGTACCTGTGTGTGATCCGAGTGACCAACAACGGTGGCGGCACGACGCGGTCCGAGGTGTACAAGCTGCTCGTCAGCCGCTAGAGAGGGGGATCAACGATGAAAAGGAACAAACGAAAGCTGTGGATCGTCGCCCTTCTCTGCGCTGCGGTGGCGGGCATGGCAGCAACGGGTGTCGGGCAGAACGTGATCTCCGTGCTGGAGATCGAGCCGGGAGTCGCCGGGCTGGGCATGGCCGGCGCCGTGGGATCGAGGACGGGAGACGTCGAATCGCTGTTCTACAACCCGGCTGGACTGGCGAGCCTGCAAGGCCTGAGCATGACGTCGTTCTACTCGTCGCAGTGGGGGGAGTCGAACTACAGTGCCCTTGGAATCGCATTCAGCGGCTGGTCGCTGGGGTACTTGATGTTCAACTCCAAAGACATCGAAGGTCGTGATGTCAACGGGAACCCGACCGAAACCCTTTCGTACAAGAACAATGCCGCGCTGTTTGCGTTCGGGTTGGGCGAGAACCTGCTGCCGTTTCTCGGATCGATGCCGGTGGACCTCAGCATCGGCGGGCGGCTGAAATTCGTCTCGACGACGTTCGGTGAGACGCAAGGATCCGGGGTGTCGGTCGATCTGGCGACCCAGATCGGGTTCAATCCGATCCGGCTCGGCGGGTTCTCGGTGAGCGACTTGCGTGTTGGTCTGGTGATGCTGGATCTGTTCGGACGGGTGAACTACGGCGAGTACGCCGAATCGTTCGGGATGGACTTGCGGGCCGGATTCTCGGCCGAATTCTTCGACGCGATGGTGGTTGGGTTCGAATTCGGGCCGTTGGGCACGGTCCACCTTGGCGTGGAGTATACGGTGCTTGACCTTCTTGCGATCCGCGCCGGCATGTTGAGCCTCTCTGATGCCTTCACGTTCACGATCGGCATCGGGTTGGACCTGCAAGGGTTTGGCATCGATTATGCGTTGGAGACGCACACCGATTTGTCGGCCACGCACCGCATCGCGCTGACGATTGATTTCGCCAGGCTCGACATGTCGTCGATGTCCGGCATCCTACGACGCATCCTCCCGTAGAAGGCACCCGGCCTTCGTCCGACGGGAGGATGGGATTTCATACCCGGATGTGCCGCACCGCCTCCAAGGTGGTGCGGCGCATTTGCTTGGTGCCCCACTTTCGAGGCCGCGTCTCAATGCACCTGCCACTCGCGCTCCAATTCGTCGAACCGGTCTTCGCGGATCGCGGTTCGGATTTCGTCCATCAGACGGACGAGAAACCGCAGGTTGTGCAGCGTGGCCATGCGGTAGAAGGAAAGCTCTCCCGACCGGCACAGATGTCGCAGATAGGCGCGAGAGTATCGGCGACACGTGGGGCAGTCGCATGTTTCGTCGATGGGCCGCGCATCGAGCTTGAATCGCGCGTTTCGCAGATTGATCCGATGGCGTTTCTCTCCCTTGAGAAAGACGGTTCCGTTGCGCGCAATCCTTGTCGCGGCGGCGCAATCCATGGTATCGATGCCGCGGCGCACGGCGGGGAAGATGTCTTCGATCTCGCCGATTCCCAGCAGGTGACGAGGCTTGGCGTTGGGAAGGATTGGGATCGACCACTCGAGGACCTGGAGCATGTCCTCCTTGGAGCGGCCGAGCGACCCACCGATGGCGAGGCCGTCGAATGGCATTTCGCCGATCGCCGCCGCGCTTTCACGACGAAGATCCTCGTAGGCGCCGCCTTGAACGATTCCATACAACCGCTGCTCGGGGTTGGGAACGGGGAACGTCGGCGGTACGCCAAACGCATCGAGGCAACGCTTCGCCCACCGGTGCGTCCGGAGCATCGCTCGCTGCGTATAGGCGTAATCGTGAAGCGGCGATGTGCATTCATCGAGCACCAAGATCAGATCGGCGCCCAGTTTTCGTTCCAGGTCCATCACGCCCTCGGGCGAGAAGAAGCGCGGCGATCCGTCGATGATCGAGCGGAACCAGGCGCCCTCTTCGGTGAGCTTCACCAGGCGCTGCGGCCCATCGCCTGCCGCCGGATGGTGCCGATGCCGCTTGCCGCCGTCCCGATCCGGATCTCGACCAAGATCGGGATTTCGCCCCGTGGGGAATGCGGCGTGTGCGGATGGGGCGGAGACGCCTCCCTGACCGGGGAAGATCGGCGCCACCTTGCCGACGCCTTGTTCCTTGCCCGCTCCCAGGCTGAACACCTGGAACCCTCCGGAATCGGTCATCGTCGGACCGGTCCAGCCGGAGAACCCGTGTACGCCGCCCAACGCGGCCACGGCATCCTCTCCCGGCTGCAGGTGGAGATGGTACGTGTTGTTGATGACGATCTGCACGCCAATATCGGCGATAGCATCCGGCTCGACCGCCTTGATGGAGGCCTTGGTGGCCACGGGGACGAATGCCGGCGTCAGCACCCTACCGTGCGCCGTGCGCAGGATGCCGCTGCGGGCGAGCGAGCCGTTGTCCGTATGCGTGATTTGGAACATGGTTGTGGTGATGATCCTCATCCTCCTTCGATCGCAATTCGATGCAGACGGTTGCCCTCTCATCCACGCCGCGGCGTGGATCTGCCCGGAGAGCCGAACTCAACAGGTCTCTGGGGTCGCGGTCGTCTCATCGCTTCTCCGGCTGACGTCCCCTCCGGCGGTGCGTCTCCCGGGGTCGGCCGGGTGGTCGCCGTGCGACCACGAACGGTGCCGGGTCTTGCCCCGCTTCGATGAGCGGCCATTGCTTGGCAAGCGAAGCGCAGATCGGATGGAACTGGTCGGCCAATTCGGGGAGGATTCCGCGGGTGGCGAGATCCCGAGCGACCCTTCCCACGGCCCGTGAGATCCTCCCATGCACCGAGATGCCGGCAAATCCGGTGTGGGTGAGGGCTTGAACAAGCGACTCCGACGTGAAGTGGCGGATCGTGCACGCCTCCGCCACGACGGACTGCAGGAACGGCGACGCAAGCACGTCATCAAGAACCGCGATTCCCGGGTGCGTATCCGCATCCGGATTCAGATGACCGATTGGATCCCGGCCGTCACTGCTCGAGAGATCGGCGAGGGATCTGGCGCCCCGCTGATCGGATGAAGCCGTCCCCAAATCCGGCGAAGGCCGAATCTCTCCCCGGAACCGGAACGAAAGGAGATACTCGGTTTCGCGTAGTGTTCGAAGCGAGAGGACGCTGTAACGATAGATCAAGTCTCCGCTCTCGGCAGTAGAGAGCGCCGCTTTCTCCTCCAAGTCAACGGATTCGGCCAGCGGTTCCCGTGTTTGAGGGGGCGCGGAAGCGGAGCCGATTGGCCGTGCGGCAAGGACGTTCTCGAATGTGGCGACGAAACGGCCGCCGGGACGCAACACTCGGAACGCCTCAGCCAAGACCGCTTCCCGATCTTCGGCTTGCTCGACGGCTGTTCCCACGACGATGCCGTCGAACGAGCGATCGCGAAATGGGAGCGCCTCCCCGTGGGCGATGCGGAACGTCACGTGGTCATAGCCGAAGCGGCTCAGGTTCTCGTTGGCGACTTCCGTGCGACGTGAAGAGGGATCGATGCCCACGACCTGCTGCATGTAGGGCGCGAGCGGGAGCGCCGGCCATCCGTCTCCGGAACCGATGTCAAGGATTTTTCCGTTGGTTTCCAGCGCATGCACGTAGGCGTAGATCAGTGCCAGCGAGCCCCAATCGTCGACGCGGGCCGGATCGTGAGGGCGAAACACGCCGGCGAGGTCGGTCGGCGCTTGAAACGGCATTCGGTCGAACCGCATTTGGGCCGAAGGACGGAACACGACGTTCGTGTGGTCATGAATCCAGCTCTCGATCTCGGTTCGCTCATGGTTGCCCGGGAATCGTCCGGATTCGTGTTCGATCTCGCTTTGGCGTCGATCCTCCGACTGAGACAACGGCGCGCCTCCTCTCGCCGAGCTGATGTCAACGGGAGATCGTACCCCAACAAGCGTCGGACGTCAGTCCTCGGCTGAGGATCGGGCTCGGGCGCGGAAGGCATCGTACAGGGCGTCGTATTCGCACGCCGGATGCCAGAAGAGGAAACCGTCGGCGCCGAGATCCTCGGCCGCCTGGATCTGAGCCTGGATGTAGGTGGAAAGCGACATCCGTTCGGGGAGTTTCAGGTCGAAGGCCTGAAGGAACGGCCGGAAGGGCGTATCGATACGCTCCATGCCACTTGCCAGCGCATCGGCGATCGTGCGGTACGGATCGTTGAAGTAGACCTCTTCGTTGTAATGCGATGGGTACAGCATCGGCGAGATCAGGTCGACATGCGGGGCGAGCATCTCCAGCGATTGGCCGATTGGGTCGATCAGCCGAGCGTTCCATGGCCACATCACCCGTCCGAATACGTCGACCGAGATCGCAACACGATCATCGATGCGCCCGTTCGCTTGTTCCAGGAATCCGGCAATCACGTCGTACCGTGCGTCGTAGCCCGGTTGAAGGTCGCCCTCATCGGCGTAGCGGACGTAGTCGAATTGGATCTCATCGACACCGGCGGCCACGATCTCGTCGGCGATGGCAAGATTGTACGCCTGGACTCGCGGATCATCGGGGGGCACCCACGGCCCCGCCAGACCGAGGTAGTCGGCCAGAAGCGGGTCGTAGAACAGCACCTGACGCGCAATCACGTACAGACCCGCCTCGTGCAGATCGGACACCACGGCGGCCAGATCGAGCCTGCCGGTGTTGGCGCGGATATCCGCCGCAAGAGGCACCGAGGAGGAGAATGTGATTTCCCCGTGCATGTTCTTGGCGTTGACAACCACAGCGTTGATCCACCCCTCTTCCGCCGCGGCAAGCATTCCGGCCACGATATCGGGACGCGCAAATGCGTACGATGTCAGATAGAGTCCGATTCGCCCGTGGGGATTAAGTGTGCCGCCTTCGCCGGCGACGGGATTCGGAGTCGCCTGAGACTGAACGACGCGAAGATCGGCCGATCCGAGGAGAATCAGGAGAGCGCAGAGGACCGGGAGTGCGCGTGTCGCCGACTTAAGCATGCTGTGCAGTCTATCGCGAGGCGGAGGCCGTGACGCGCACGTGCGACTGCCGACGGAGAGACACGTGGGCATTGCGCACTGCACCTCAGGGATTGGACCTCGCCCGCCGTTGGTTCTTCATCAAAATGTCACATCTGCTTCACGAGGTTGCCACGGCGAGCGCTTACTGTTTGGGCGTTGGCTCGTCGCGTGGGGGGAGGGACTGCTATACTTTCCGATTGCCGCTTGATCCCCGTTTCGTCTCACGCGATTCCGGGTGGTGGCGTTTTGTGTGGAGTTGACCTTGACCTGGATCTTGATCCTGGTCTCGATTGTCTTTCTTAAGGAGTTGTCATGAGGAAGTTCGTCGTTTCGATGGTCGTTGTCGGATTGTCTCTCCCGGTGTTGTTCTCCTTGATGGCATTCGGCACAGCGGCGCATGGCCCGATCGTCATCCTTGGGAACGCTGACTTCACCGAGGAGAACGGGGTGACGGCGGGGAGTGGAACAGCGAGCGATCCGTATATCATCTCCGGGTGGAACATCGCGGTTTCCGCCGGCTCGCGGTACGGCCTGAAGATCGAAAACACGTCGGCGCACGTGAAGATCACCGGAGTGACGATTCAAGGACCGATGGACCCCGATGGCGCGGCAATTCGACTCGGGTTCGTCTCCAATGTGACGATCGATGGCTGCATCCTGTCCGGGACCGCCAATGGGATCGAAATTGCGTCTTCCTATGATGTTGTCATGCGTCAGAGCGTCATCCAGTCGGTGCGGCGAGGAATCGAAGTGACCGGCGCAAGCCTCGACGAGTACCGGCACGACATCGATACGTCGAACGAACTCAACGGCTCTCCGATTCGGTATCTGGTCAACCGAAACGGCGAAACGATCCGTGGATTGGAGACAAGCAACTTGTATGTGGTCGGCAGCCGCAACATGGTGATCGCCGACAATGTGTTCTCCGACGGAGACGGCATTCAGCTGATGTTCGTGCAAGATTCGATCGTGTCCGGGAACGTCCTGTACCGCGGCGGGTGGAATGGGGTCTACCTGTACCGATCCGAGAACAACCAGATTGTCGACAACGAATTGGGCAACAACTACCATGCGGCCATTCTGCTCGCTCTCTGTTCGGGCAACAGCATTCACCGCAACCAGCTTCTAGCCAATGACTATGGCCTGATCCTCTCGGCATCCGATGGCAACGATGTGTTCGACAACCTCGTTGCTGCGAATCCGACGGGGATCGAGATCAGCGCCGGATCCACAAACAACGACGTGTTCGACAACATCGTTTACTACGAGAACACCGTGTATGGAATCGCCATCGACCGCGCCACCGGCAACCGGGTGACCACCAATGCCATTGTCGACAGCGAATCCGGAATCTTGCTGGGTACGCAGGCCAACGAGAACACGGTCCGCGCCAACAGCATCATCGGCAGCGCCTACGGAATTCTTGTCGACGGCAGCCGGAATGTGGTCGCCGAAAATATGATCTCTCAGAGCGTGACCGGACTCCTCTTCCGCTTCTCGTTCGGGCAGAACAGCGTTCTGAACAACGTCTTCCGCGGAAATCTCTTCAACGGCAGCAGTCAGCGTCACGCCAGCCTGTCTACGGACGGAGAGGGAAATGTCTTCTATGAGAATGCGTTCCTTGGCAGCGCGATCGACTCAACGCTGATCTACGATCCCGGTCTCAACCGATGGAGCTACGACGGCGTCGGGAACCTTTGGGAAGACTACGACGGCCTTGACGCCGATGTCGACGGCATCGGCGATACGCCGGTTCTCATCGTGCCGGCGGGAGTCGAGGATAACGCACCGGCAATGCCCGACGCGATTACGCTTGCGGATCCGGATGCCGCCCTTTCCACCCATCTGGGGATTGTCGGAACGATGGAGCTTGCCGAACTCAGCGTGACGACCGGCGCAGGCGAAGACCTGCTGCTTCGATCCTGGATCGCCGACGAGACGCATGAGCGGTTCGTCGGCTTCCGCGGATTTCCCCCGCAGTTGATCGCACAATCTCCGGGCATGCTGTTCGTCTACGAACAGGCCGTTCAAGGAGGCCCGACGGGAACCGCGTTCACAATGAAAACGGTCGATTTCGACCTGGACATAGCCTTCTTCGACGAGACCGGCACCTACGTCGGAGGCGAGACGATGCTCGCCAACCACGATGGGCGGTACACCGTCTCCGGAATGTTCCGGTTTGCGCTTGAACTGCCGGCCGGCAGCCTCGAGGCCCTGGAAATCGGCGAGGGGGCAATGCTTCACTGGCTCGGAGCGGAGCTGTAACGTGCCGCGTCTGGCAGCGGTTATCTTCGATCTCGACGGAACCCTCGTTCGCTATCACGGGGTGGCGTTCGAATCGAGTTGGGGAGCGATCGCTGCCGCTGCCGGCGTTCTCGATGCTTCGGATCGATTGCTAAAGGAGTACTTGCCCCGGAGGGACGAGTACCCGGCGTGGGTCGCAGCGGATGCGCGGCTCCTGGAAGGCGTGTCTGTCCGTTGTGTGTCCGAGAGGATCTTTCGTCCTCCTCTTGCCGAGGGTGTTGCGGAGACCGTCGACCGACTGCGGCGGCGCTATGCAACCGGCGTGCTCTCCTCGGGCGTGGAGCTGGTGGCGCAGCGAGTCCGGGATGACCTCCATCTTGACTTCGCCGTTGCGAACCGGCTTCATGTCCGCGACGGGAGATTCACCGGAACAAGCGAGACCTTCGTTCATCTATGGAAGAAGCGCGAAGTGCTGCTGCGCATTGCCGAGGAACGAGGCTGGAAGCCGGAAGAAATCTGCTATATCGGAGATCACATGAACGATGTCCCCGTCATGCCCATCGTCGGGCTGGGGATTGCCGTACACGCCAAAGACGAAGCTCTGATCCGCTCAAGCGATGCTGTTGCCCGGCGATTCAGCGAGATTCCTGGCATTATCGAACGGTTCGAGGCCGGCAAGCCGCTGTCCCCGCTTCGGTAGGGGGGAGGTCAGCCGGTTCCGCCAAGGAGAGTCGCGTCTCACTTGGTCGAACAGCTGCTCGTGGCCTAGCCTCAGTTCGGTTGACCCTACGGGAACGTCACTTCGAATCCGGCATCGAGCACGACGGCTGTTTGACTGAAGACAAGGGCCGCGTGCGCCTCGAAGTGGTCGCCGCAGTATGTTCCGGCGATCCGCTGCTCCTGGAATCCGTACGGGAGGAGATCGAATCGGGTCGATGCGGTAAATGCCCAGGCATTGATGAGGATTGTCGCGATCAGGTCTTGGTTGGCAGCGAGCGCCGGATACAGAGCTACCTCGGTGGTCATCTGCGCCGTGAGGGTCCCGATCTGGCAACCCAACGCAAGGGTAAGATCTGTCTCCAATGTGGGGGCAAGTCCGATTCGCGCGGTGAGGTCACCGGACAGCAGAGTCGGCATCTCGTCTCCGAGCGCTGTTTCGAGAAACGAAACGACAACCTCGAACCAGCTCTCTTGCCAGACAAACGGTACGACGCCGATCCGACCGATCATGGCGGTTGACAGCGGGCCGAGCGCCGTCCGTACGTCGGCCACGATCGAGGGGGCAAGGTCGGGAAACCAAGACAGATCCAGCGACAACAGGGCGAAGAACGTCCGGGGAAAAGGATCCTCCGCGGCGACGTCGGCAAGGGTGAGGTCCAGATACACGAGTCCGGTCTGGAAAGCATAGGGAACGAGCGAGATCTCGACCATCGTTCCCAGTTCCAGCCATTCCCAGCCGAACAAGGCGCGGAACTGCTGCTCGCCAGAGAGCGCAGGGTCGAGGGCGAATGAGGTAAGACTGCCGAGCCCGAAGCCGGCGTACGTCAACGAAAGCTCGAGCCACGTGCCGGCCGAGAACTCAGGTGCGGTGCCAGCAGCACCAAAGCTACCTTCCATCGAGATTTCAGGTGGCTTCCGTTCGACGACGTCGCTCGCGAAGCAT
>RXOA01000006.1 GCA_003979035.1 Candidatus Bipolaricaulota bacterium | reverse complement strand
GTCGTCCGTGCCTCCGGGCTTGGTAGGGGCGACCCGATGTCGAAGCCCGTTCGGAATCGAGCGCGTCAAGATCCGGCCCTGGCGATCTTCCCGGTGTGTGGGCGAAGGCACGGAACCCCGGGAATCGCACTTCGTATCTTGACGAGGCCACGTGCTGCCACGCACCGTCGGCGGAGCACGGCGGTCGGATGCACCGATGACGGCCTTCCCGGTGTCGGACAGCGGCGAGACAGCTCAAGGAAGGCCTTCGGATCCGATGCCCAACGATTCGTCCAACACCGGTCCGCAGCGATAGAGTGTGGAGGATCAGAAGGAGGCGTGCCATGAAAAGGGGGATGGCTTGTCTGCTGATCATCGTTTGTATGGGAGTCTCCTCGTTCGCTACCTGCTACAACTCCGACAGCCCGGACTGCTCTTGCTTTGACGCCTCAGCGACGTGGAATCCGAACGGCACGTGGATACAAGACATCGCTTTGGACACTGTGGGAACGATTGAGTCATGCGAAAGCGACGGCGGGAAACCCTTCTATCAGGTTCGTCTGGGGCTCAATTCCAGGAGCTTGGCAACTACCGTGGCACGGATGCTCGAGTCTCTGTCCGGGATCATGCCGAGCTTGTTCGACCGGGAGGCTTGGTGTTCGGAAACAATCTCGTATTGGCATCGAGAAGCCGGAATCCCATACAGCACGGGATATCGGCGCAGCTCATGGCACCTTGATTGGCAGCTCACCAATACGGAGGCGATCCGTACGTTCTACTTGGTTGAGGAACTGTTGGGCTGGTTCACGTTCCTCGGTGGCCGCGGCCGATGGATCGACTGGGGCGATCTCGATTACTCGGATTTCCGGCCCGGGATCAATGCGCCCGCTCCCGGATCGTACGTGTTGATCCGCGAGTACGACGCTGCAAGTGCGACCTGGACAGGGAATAGCCACAGCATGATGATCAACGAGATGACGATCCACAAGAATGGATTCGGGGACGTTGTCAGAGTCGAGGTCAGTCTCCTGGATGGGAACGGGGGCTCGCCGGGGCGCGTCCGGTCTACAACGATCTTGGACGACTTGGTGAGCTATACACCGGCAGGGCCGGATTGGCTTGGCGGCGGGCGGAAGATTCTGGGTTTTGGGGTCGACCTTCGGAGCAACGGGTCCCCCTTGTTCGATCCGGGCCGTCTTCATATCCGACGGCAGGAGTTCGGCACCGCGATGCCGTTTGACCCCTTCGCGACCACGGATCCGATCTGGGAGCAATTCTACGCGCCGCTTGTGTTGGGACTGGCGGAGTACGCGATGAAGGTGACGGAGGGTCCTGTCGTGATTGGGCCGAGTTCCGTGATCGGTCGCGGCGGACTTCCCGACGGGCAGACGGCTGCCTGGACGGTGAGCCCCGAGATCAACCGGGCTCAGCCAACAGGCACCGAGATCACGATCGATCTGCTGCAGGATCACCCGTTGCCCGTAAGAGGCATGGTTCTTTCGTGGGAGGGAACGGTTCCGATGAACTTCTCGGTTCGGTATGCTGCCGATGGCGAGGCCTACCAGGAGGCAATCACGCCGCAGATGCTCTCCAGCAGCCGCTTAGTACAGTTTTCCGGGGGTGTCTTGCTCCCGATCCCGTTCGGGGAAGGCGGCTCCAGAGTCCGGACGATTCAGCTGCACTTTCCTCACGGCTCGTTGCTCGGAGAAGCGCGGCTGACGGAATTGCGCTTCATCTACGACTGGGGCCCAGGCAAGGACGCGGAATTCAATCCACCGCTCCTTGAGCCAAGTGCACCCGCCGACGGAGGGCTTTCCATCCGCATCTCGGCAAGCTCGTCAGTGGCACATGAAGCGGAGTACAGCCACGTTCTTGTCGTGTCATGGAAAGTCGGCGGGGGCGCGTCGCCCTACCGGCTGAATATCGAGGTCACAAATCCGAACGGTGAAACCGTGATCGAGAGAGACGATGCTCTTGAGGGAACCAGACGATTCGAGCTTCTGTATCCGGAAGGGGGCACAGCCCGCGTCAGCGTCGAGGTTGAGGATGCGGTCGGATCGACCGCTTCGGGGGCAGCCAGCGTGACGCTGGACCCGGTGTAGATTCGATCCCGCGATCAATTCCGGGGACAGAAGTACCGACTTGCCGCGGCCGGACCCCGCGGATTGGGACGAAGTCCCCGGAACTCCCGGCCTGGAGATCTCCTCGATGAGTCCACGGAGCCGTGGAATCCTGGGAACGGGAGTCTGACCATGGCGACAGCCGTCGCCAAGGGCGGACGGGGATGAGAGGCTCCCTACACCGAAAACGAGTGGACCATCTCCTCGAACCAGCGGACGATTGCGGCGGAATCGAACGGAGTGATCTGGCCGGCTCCGTAGCAATCGGGATGCCCATAATGCAGAAACAGCACGATTTCGAAGCGCCGACCCTTCATTGCGGTGACATAACTCAACGTTTCGTAGCGATTGCCGACAGCGCCTTCGGCGTGGCGGTACACGGCGAACTCGATTCCGTTCGCCACGGTCACTTCGACAAAACCGGAGGCTTGCGCCGCCGTGCCGGGGCTTGCCGCCGCGCGAACCTCGGTGACGCCGATGGCAACTTTCAGATCGTGTAGGTTGGTTCCGGCTCCGGCTTCGCTGATCGATGGGTCGAAGCCGGGGACAAAGATGACAGCCGGTCCATCCACGACGATGCTTTCGTCCGTTTCCGATACGATGAAGTCGGATGGATAGCAGATCCGGAAGCCATAAGACTCGTTGCAGTAATCGAGCCAATCGCACCGAGAATCGTGCATTTCGCCGAGCGCGGTTCCGACGCAAACGAGAAGGATGAGAAGTATCCCGGTCGGCGCGAGCCTGGGGTAGTTGCGCATGATGACTCCTTTCCTCTTGTGCCGGGCTGCGGTCCAGCCTGGCAATGCGGCTCGGCTTCCCTCTGCATCAGCATGTCGCGGCGCAGAGGTCGGGCAAAGGGGTGCCGTCCGGGGGGAAGGTGCTCGATGATCGTGCTTCGGCTCGGACATTCAGTTCCTCGACGGGTATCCGACGACATCACAAGCAGGCTGCCCTGCGGCTAGAGTGGGATAGGCACCTCCGTAAATGCTCGAAGGAGTGGCGATGAAATGCACGAGAACCACGCTCTGCGCGCTGCTGCTCACCCTGATCTGTGGGGCGATCTGCGCCGCCGATCAGCTCCAGTGGAACGATCGCGAGACAAGTGAACGAGCGGCGCAACGAATCCTCGAGGCGCCGCTGCTCATCACATACTGCTCTGCTTGCAGTGCGCCATCGGTCGACCTCTGGTTCGTGGAAGGCATCGACATCCTTCCGACCCCGACAGAAGGTTTGTTCGAGATCATCCTCTCCGGTTGGCGGGTGAATATCGCCGGCGGGGTCGCCGAATGGAGCTCACAAGCGGTGGATTTGGCCTACGTCTACGTGCCGGCCGGCAAGGGCCGCTTCCGGTGTTTGGGAGATCTGCTGGCGCTGCCGTGTACGATCAAGGTGCCGGGCTTTGATCTCCGCTGTGAGCTGGTCGGAGACCTTGCGAAGGCCGGATCCTCCTTGTGAGGGACTCCAGGTAGACTCAAGCCTCAGCGGCATCCGTGAGCGTCATGCCCCTGTAGACTCGGGCAAGGCGTCGCTTCACTGGGGAAATCCTGCGTTCTTCTTCCTGTGCCGGAGCAGCCACCGGAAGCCGCCGAGCACGAGACTTGTCCGCGGCACACGGTGCATGTATTCCTGGTAGATGTGGCCAAACTTGGCCACAAGGTCCCGATCGGCCTTGATCATCGTCCATCGATTCGTGGCAATTCCGATTCCTCCGGCAAGGTAGGCCGCCCAGTGCTGTGTGATGCACATCACCGCCACGGCAAGGAAATCCCCTGCGAGAAACTGCGGATGCCGGATGATGGCGTACAGGCCGGAGGTTACAAGCTGGGTTGTGTGGATATAGCTCTTTCCCTTGGCGACGCGTCCACGCCGGCGAAACGCAACAATCGGGATCCACCCGAGGCATGCCGACGCCCCGAACAATCCCCAGCCCGCCAGAACAAGCCACGACACGCCACCGGCAGGAATCAAGAAAACCACGCTGACCACGGCAATCATCGCAAGGCCGTAGACTGCGTACAGACCGTTCCACTGCCATCCACCGTGTGTCGATCGCCTCTCCGTCACTGCAACTCCCAACGGTTCGGCTTCCCTGTGCTGCTGCAGCTGCCCTTTCGACGCAGTCTATCGCGTGTGCTGCACCAGAGCCAAGCAAGACTCCCGATGCTGATGAAGACATGCATCGGGATCTCGCAGTGCCGGGGAAACGATGTCCTCGCTGTCCTGGTCCGCCACCCGCGGGCTTGCACGAGCGATTCGGCACCCAGTTCGATGTCTCATCCGTTTCCCGTGCTCGCAAGTTGGGTTCCCCGTCTGGATCCGACGCATGAAGATTCCATCTCGAAGACGGTCGGGATTCGAATCGAGACCTCACTGCTCGTGTCGAGGCTTCAAACATAGCGTGGAGCCACCGGATGAATGTCTGGTGGCAGACGGCTACGTACGGCCGCTGGATGCGCTATCGGCACTTCTTACGACTCTCACAAGGTTATCGACTCGCACAACATCTCCTTGCGGGCCACGACCGGTGGGGATGGCTGAT
>RXOA01000005.1 GCA_003979035.1 Candidatus Bipolaricaulota bacterium | reverse complement strand
TCTTGGGCAGCATCCGCCGCACGGCTTCGTGGACAGGATGGGTCGGGCGGCGCGCAATCAGGGTGCGGTACGACATTTCCTTCAGCCCCCCAATGTAACCGCTATGACGCTGATAAAGCTTCTGATCCCACTTGTCTCCGGAAAGGTGAATCCTCTCCGCGTTGATCACGATGACAAAATCCCCTGTATCGACATGTGGCGTGTAGATCGGCTTGTGTTTGCCCTGCAGGATGGTGGCGATTTCACTGGCCATACGGCCGAGCGTCTTGCCATCTGCATTCACTACGTACCAGTCACGCGTCCAGCTCTGTCCGATCTCTTCGTTTTTCGCCACATAGGTGCGCTGCATGATGAAGCTCCTTCGTCTCCCGCTTCGGATACGAACCGAATTATAGCCAAGCCGTTAGATGCTTTCAAAACCGCTTATGATCGTCGCCTCCGGCTCCGGTCCCACCGAGATGAGCGTGGCCGGGACTTCCAGCGCGTTCGAGACGGCATCCACGTATGCCCGCGCCTCGCGTGGGAGGCCGGCCACGGATCGTGCTTCCCGCGTGCTGCTCATCCATCCGGGAAACGTCTCGTAGATCGGCTCACAGGGCTCCAAGTCCCTAGCCGAACCGGGCATCCACTCGATGACTTCTCCCCGAAGCCGATACGCTCGACAGACATGGATCGTCTCGATGTCGTCGAGAATGTCCAGCTTCGTAATCGCCAATCCGGTCGGCCGATTCAGTCGCACGGCATGCCGCAGTGCAACGAGGTCCAGCCATCCGCACCGGCGCGGACGTCCCGTGGTCACGCCAAACTCCTTCCCCCGTTCGCGAAGCCGTTCTCCGCCGCTGACATCGTCAAGTTCCGTAGGAAATGCCCCCTGCCCCACACGGGTCGTGTACGCCTTGAGAACTCCGATTCGCTGACTGACAGGCGCAAGCGCAACGCCGATCGACTGGGCCAGTCCGAGGAACGTCGTCGCCGATGAGGTCACGTAAGGATAGGTCCCGTAGTCGATGTCGAGCAGCGCCCCCTGCGCCCCTTCAAACAGCATCCGCTTCCCTTGCTCAAGAGCGTCTTCAAGCAGCCTGGCCGTGTCCGCAATCCGCGGAAGAAAAGGACGTACCGTCTCCATCAGGTCTTCGACGATCCCCTTGACCGACAGCTCGGCGATGCGAGGATCATCGCCCCATGAGTGGCGGATCTGGGCGAGGACCGCACCGATCCGCGCCTCAAGATCGGTCGGATGCAGCAGGTCGCCGGCGCGGATCCCGCAACGCGCAGCTCGATCCCGGTAGGCGGGGCCGATTCCACGCAGGGTGGTGCCGATCTTCGCGCCGCTGCCCTCGAGATCCTCCAGAAGCCGATGGTACGGAAGGATAAGATGAGCTGCTTCGCTGATCTCCACCAACGGGCGATGTCCCAGACGATCCGTCAGTTCATCGTATTCTTGACGAAGCGTCCACGGATCGATCACCACACCTGCAGCAAGCACGCAACGAACGCCCTGATAAAAGGCTCCGACGGGAATCTGATGAATGCCGAATGTCTCGCCGTTGTGAACCACAGTGTGTCCCGCGTTGGGGCCACCGTTGAATCGCACTACGACCTCCGCGTCACGGGCAAGAAGATGCGTGATCTTCCCTTTTCCCTCATCGCCCCACTGCATCCCGAACACAGCCGTTGCCATGATCCCCTCGCTACTTCGCTTCCGCTCTCACCGGTCGTAGGGCCACGGTGATCGAGCGTCCGTTGATGTCGAGCTCACGGCGGATCTTCGAATCATCGAACACCGCAGGCTCAATCGTGCTCGCCAACACCTCATCGGCCAAGACATCGCGGTACTTGGCGACCACCTCAGCAACTGGCGAACTGTCATCGTACCCCAAGTCAATCCGGTCAGTCACTTCGAATCCGGCTTCCTTTCGGAGTAGCTGGATCCGATGGGCCAATTCCCTGACCCAACCCTGTTCCACGAGGTCATCCGTCAATCGAACATCGAGCAACAGGCGAAGATCGCCCTGATGCGCGATCACGAACCCTTCGGGAACCTTCGGGGCGAACTGCACATCGTCGGGGTCCAGCATCAGGGACTCGCCGTTCACCACCACTTCAGCCGATCCGCCGGCCAGAATCGATTTCAGCTCTGCGGACGGCTGCAAACCGATCCATTCCGCGACTGCCTGCGCGCGAGAACCAAGGCGAGGACCCAGCGTCCGGAAATTCGCCACCCCCGCCGAATCGAGACGATCATTGATCGACCTGGCCCATTCGATCGAACCCACGTTCAATTCCACGCACAGAAGCGCTTCGACATCGGCCGGAAGCGGGTCTGATTCAACCACAAGCAAGGCCAGCGGTTGGCGAACCTTGGTCTGCGCCTCGTTGCGAGCCTGATGCCCCAGCGCCGCGATCGCCCTCGCTGCAACCATCGCTTGGTCGAGCGCTTCGTCACGCGCCGCTTCGTCCGAAATCGGGTACGCCGCGAGATGAACGCTTTCCGGCATGTCCTCCGCACGCAACGAACGATAGACGCACTCGCTGATGAACGGGACAAACGGTGCACTCAAGCGTGCGACGTCAAGCAGGACCGCTCTTAGTGTGGCGTATGCCGCAATCTTGTCCGGTCCCATCCCGCCCTTCCAGAATCTCCGGCGCGACAGCCGCACATACCAATTGGAGAGATCTTCCACCAGGCGCTCGATCGCCGCCGTGGCTGTGGTGACATCATACGAATCGAGCGCCGCGACGACCTGGCCAACGCAGTCGGCGGTTCGCGATCGGATCCATCGATCGATCACGGTCGGCTCGCTGCTTTGTGGATCGTGCACGACAGGATCGTATCGGTCGATCGAGGCGTACAAGGCAAAGAAGTCATGGGTATTGCGCAACGTGTCCAGGAATCGGTACAGCGGATCCTTCACGTCCGCCTCGGCCAACCGCTTCGATTTCCATGGTGCGCTGGAGGAATACAGATACCAGCGGGTGCAATCGGCACCATAGACATCGATGACGTCCCACGGGTCGAGAACATTTCCTTTGCTCTTGCTCATCTTCAATCCGTTTTCGTCCAATCCCAGGCCTGTTCCGACGCAATTCCTGTACGGCGCCACGCCATGAAGAATCGTGCTCGTGGCGAGCAACGTATAGAACCAGCCACGCGTTTGCTCCATCGCTTCGCAGATGAAGTCGGCGGGGAAGTTCTGTCGGAAGCAATCTTCATTCTCAAACGGATAGTGCCACTGAGCCGAGTGCATGCTTCCCGAATCGAACCAGGTGTCGATCACATACGGCACTCGCTTCATCTCCCCGCCGCAGGCTTCGCAGCGCGTGACGATGCGATCGACATACGGGCGGTGCAATTCCACGCCGGCCGCCTCATCGGCGTTGATCGCACGCTTCACCAATTCGGCGCGGCTTCCGATCGCCGTCGTCTCACCGCACGACGAACAGACCCAAAGAGGAAGGGGGGTTCCCCAGTAGCGATCCCGCGACAGCGCCCAGTCCTTGAGGTTGGCAAGGAAGTCTCCCAGCCGCCCCTCGCCAACGTGAGCGGGATACCAGTTGATCGTCCGATTCTGTTCGATCATCTCCTGTTTCACGGCCGTCGTCCGGATGTACCAAGAATCCATCGCGTAGTACAGGAGCGGCGTGTCGCATCTCCAGCAGAACGGGTAGTCATGCTCGTAGCTCGCCTGACGATAGAGGATCTTTCGCTGTCGAAGGTCGTCGATGATCTCGGGGTCCGCGTCCTTGACGAATTTGCCCGGACAGATCGGCGACTCGTCGACGAACCTGCCGGCAAGTGTAACCGGCTGCACGAACGGCAGATCGAATTCCTGACCCAGCTGGTAGTCGTCCTCCCCGAATGCGGACGCGATGTGCACAATGCCGGTTCCATCTTCCATGTTGACAAACCCCGCCGGATAGGCCCGATACGCGCTGGGAGCGTCGGTCAAGGCATAGGGAGGTTCGTAGCGAAGGCCGATCAGATCCTTCCCGGCTACCTCGCGAACCACGCGAAAATCCCCGCTTAAGGCCTGTTCGGCGAGCTCCTTGGCAACGAGCAGCCGCTCGCCTTCCTGCTCCACTTCCACGTACGAAGCGCCGCTTGAGACGGCCACCGCGACGTTGCCAGGAAGCGTCCACGGCGTAGTCGTCCAGGCGAGCAGCGACGTTCGAACGCCGTCCTTGACCTTGAACTGCGCTTGTTCGTCGGAAACAATCGGCATACGGACCGTAACAGAAGGGTCTTCCACCATGCGGTACCCTTGAGCGACCTCGTGCGATGAGAGACCGGTTCCGCAACGCGGGCAGTACGGCAACGTCTTGTGCCCCTGGTAGAGGAGTCCGCGGTCGAACATGGTCTTCAGTTCCCACCAGACGGTCTCGATGTAGTCGTCGGTGTACGTGACGTAGGCGTTTTCGAGATCGATCCAGAACCCCATCCGTTCGATCATCCGCTCCCAGTCCGCCTTGTACCTCCACACGGAAGCCTTGCAGCGCTCCACGAACTTCTCGACGCCGTACGCCTCGATCTCCGGCTTGCTGTTGACGCCGATTTCCTTCTCGACTTCCAGCTCGACCGGGAGGCCATGCGTATCCCAGCCGCCCTTTCTTCCGACATAAAAGCCACGCATCGTCTTGTACCGTGGGAACAGATCCTTGTAGACACGTGGCATTAAGTGACCGAAGTGAGGCCGTCCGTTGGCCGTCGGGGGGCCTTCGAAGAACACGTACCGCGGCCCGTTCTTGGTGGCTTCGAGCGACTTGACGAACGTATCATGCTCCCGCCAAAACGCAAGCACGGCTTCTTCCCGCTTGATCGGATTCCGTTCCAGTCTCTCGTATCGTTCCATCGCTACATCCTTCTTCTGTTTCGTCTCTTGTCACGACCAAGAAACGATCGCTACCGTACACGTTCTTGTCGTTTCGGGGATTGCGTTTTCGGATCGGATTGCGCCCCTACCGGGGCACCGGAATATAGATCAGAAGTGGAAGTGCAACCGTTTGTTTTGTGTTCATGGCCCAGTCACGATGGATGGTACTCCTCTCTGCATTGCCGGTCAACCATCCGTGGTGAGGAGGATTCGCGGCCGACACTTCCCGCCACGAAGACGATTTTCCCGATAGGACAAGCGGCACCTCGAAAACCGCCGCCGCCGTCCGTTGTCGATGATGACCATGCCGCTCGAAAGCGGGGGGATCGACGGTAAACTGGAGAACCAATCATGAGGAGTGTTGCGATCGCACGAGGACTGCTGTTGGGTTTGGCCTTGCTGATGATTACGCTGTCTGCCTGCCTGGGGATTCAGGATCCGCAGGCTGCCCTGACGGCGGCAATCACCAGCGGGTCCGCCCCCCTGGAAAGCGGCTTCAACTTGTCGTGCGCGGTCGTCCCCGCCGGGGAGCCATTCGAGGCGGTCCTCGGTTTCGGCGACGGTAGTGAGCCCGTTTCCGCAGCATCGCTCTTCACCATCGTGCGACATACTTACAGGATCGGCGGCGTGTACGAAGCCGTGCTCATCGTGACGGACGAGCGCGGACGGCAGGATCAAGCATCGCTGATGATCACCGTATCGGAAGAGGGGCCACCTGTCGGCGTCATGCCGGGAATGACCGCTCCCGACTTCACGGCACATACCACGGACGGCGATCTTGTGACGCTGTCTGATCTCCGAGGCTCCGTGGTTGTGCTCGACTTTTGGGGGGCGTGGTGCACTCCGTGCAAGAAATCCCTCCCGCACCTCCAGAACTTGCTGGACGCCTACGGCGACGAGGGATTGCTCTGCGTCCTCGTCAGCACCGATGAGATCGAACAGGACTCGATCGAATATCTCGCCGACGAAGGGTTCGAGGAATTCATCAGCGTATGGGAGCCCGGAGGGAAGCGGGCCAGTCCAATCACGATCCTCTATGAGATGGACGATCAGCCCATTCCGCGCAGCTTCATCCTTGATCGCCGCGGTGTCATCCGCTACGTGGGCCATCCCACCGACATCGGAGCGACGGAGATTGAGCCCCTTCTCTAGCATGGGCACACTCCCCCCCTGTTCACCCGACCCAGCGTTTTGCGGCGGCGCACTCGATCCCGCAACATCTTGATCCTGGCGCTTCATGCCAGCATGAAAGGACGGCTTCATGAAAGAGCTGCTTGCCCGACTGCTTTCGGAATCTCCTCACGAATACGCGGACATCCGCTTCGAGCGGAACTGCAAGACACGCATCCGCTTTGAGGGGCCGCACCTGAGGGGCATCGCCGACTACGAAACAAGTGGCGGCCACGTACGCGCCTATGAGGCAGGCGGCAAGTCAATCGCATCCTTCACCGATCCGAAGGATGCGGCACCGCTTCTTGCGTCGTGCAAGGAATCAGCACGCCTTGCTGCACGTCACCGCAATGATCGGCTCCGGCTCGCGCCGGCGCCGCGGCTGGAAGGTTCATTCGTTGCATCGCCGACAGCCGACCCGCGCCGGATTTCACTCGAGGAGAAGCAGGCACTGCTGCGGCACTACAACAGCCTGATTCTCGCCGAGCCGCACGTCGTCACGACCGTGTCCGAGTACGAAGAATTCTACTCCCATCGAACATTCGTCAATTCGGAAGGGAGTTCGGTCGACTACGACTTGCTGATCGTGAACATCGCCGGATTCATCGTCACCCAACGAAACGGCGTCGCGCAGAGAGTTCGGTTCGCATTCGGCGGCAGCGATTCGTTCTCGGGACTCATCGGCCGTGAGGATGAGCTGCAGGAGCGGGTCGTGTCCGCGGTTGCGTTGTTGGATGCGGAATCGGCCGAGGCCGGGGTGTTCCCCGTGGTGCTCGACCCCAGCGAAGCCGGCGTGTTCATCCACGAGGCATTCGGACATCTCTCCGAAGCGGACGGCATCCAGAACAATCCGTCGTTCCGCGAGAGGCTGACCCTGGGCACCCGGCTCGGCGCCCCAATCCTCAACGTCACCGACGATCCGGGCCTTCTCGATCGTCCCGGCAGCTACATCGTTGATGACGAAGGCGTGCTCGGTCAGCGAACCGAACTCATCCGAGAGGGCACCCTCTCCGGGAGACTGCACTCGCGGGAGACGGCGGCAGCATTCGACGAGCCGCTTTCGGGCAACATGCGCGCTGTCGATGCACACTACACGCCGATCGTCCGCATGTCGAACATCTTCATCGAGCCCGGAACATCTTCGTTCGATGACATGGTTGCCTCGATCGAAAACGGCTACTACTTGGTCGGCGCCAAGGGAGGGCAGACCACAGGGGATCAGTTCACGTTCGGAGCGCAGTGGGGGTTCCGCATCCGCAACGGACGTCTCGCCGAGAGGGTCCGCGACATCAACATGAGCGGCGAGCTGTTCGGCACATTGGGAGCCATTTCGATGATCGGAGACGATGTCTCGTTCGCTGAGCGAGGCGGGTGCGGCAAGGGGATGCCGCAGCAGCTGAATTCGAAGTCGGGCAAAGGGGCGCCGCACATCAAGATCGACACCGTGACGATCGGAGGGATTCGATGAACGAACTAATCCGCTATGCCCGCCAGCATGTTGACGAAGCCGAAATGTACTGGCGGCGGGCTCACGAAACGACCGTCCTCTATCAGAATCGTTGCCTGCAGCAGATCAACTTGAATCGACTCTCGTCCGTCGCCGTTCGCGTGATCGATGGCGGACGTTTCGGGCAATCCTTCGGCGAAACCCCCGAACGAACGGCGATCGTGGATGAAGCAAAGACCGTTTCGATGTTTGGGGATCCTGCCCGCCACGCATTCTCGCACGCCCACGCATACAACGATCTTCCCGACGCCGACCGCGCCGTGTCCGCGATGACCGGCGCGGATCTGGTCGCACTGTGCGAGGACACAAAGCGAGCGATCCTTTCGCACCGCCCCGATCTCACCCTTCTGATCCGCGCCGGGACCTCGTCGGAACGGCTGGTGATCGAGACCACCGACGGGGTGCACGCCGAATCGGAAACCGCCGGCCTGCACTTGGCGTTTGGTGCGCCGCTCCAAGGAGCGGGAACGTTCATCCACAAATCCCATGCATCGTCCTCTCCATTCGAAGCACCGACGGATCTCATCGAGGAGTTTCTCACCTGGTACGGATGGACGGAACAGGCCTCGACGCCCGACACGGGACGACTCCCGGTGATCTTCGCGCCGGAGGCCGCGTTCCTCTACATCATCCCGCTGTGCTTCGGGATCAACGGAAATGCAGTGGCCAAGGAAACATCGCCGATCTTCAACCGGATCGATGAGTCGATCCTGTCGGAGAAGTTGACGATCTTCGATGCGCCGGATCTGCCAGCCTCTCCATTCTCCCGGGCATTCGACGACGAAGGCACCGCCTGCCGACGTCGCCCGCTCGTCGAGAACGGGATCCTTCGCGACTTCCTCTTGGATCTCCAATCCGCCTCGATGCTTCGTCGCCGATCGACCGGGAACGGATTCAAGCGGCAGCTATTCGGGAGCGGAACGGAAGTTGCGCCCGAACCGTGGCCATGCCACGTGCAGATCCAGCCAGGAACGGAGCCGATCGACAAGATGATCACGGATCTGGATGAGGCGCTCCTTGTAACAGGAGGCCTGGGATTTCATTCCGGCAACTACAGCCAAGGTCAGTTCGCCGTGCAGGCGATCGGGTTCCACATCCGCAACGGCCGGGTGAGCGGGAGGTTGGAGAGCACGATGATCTCCGGCAACATTTACGCGGACCTTCTGGACATCGAGGCGTTAAGCCGCGAAACGCGCGACATTCCAACAGGAATGGGCCCCGCGATCGAAGCGCCTTACGTGCTGGTGGAATCGCTCGCCGTAGCCGGGCGGTAGCCCTTCTTGGCCGGGCGGTAGCCCTTCTTGGCCGGGCGTCGCCCTTCTTGGCCGGGCGGTCGCCCTTCTCGGCCGGGCGTCGCCTAGTCAAGCAAGAAAAACGCCCGCCATCGAAATCGGACGAGCGGCGAGTTGCCTTTGGGCGGGCCAATCGCCAGGTCCGTTGTCGCGCTTGTCTTCTTGACGCAGCGGTATCCGTCGGCTCGCCCAATGGTTGAGCGGTTCTATTCCATACGATATCTTCACAGGGGCCGGATCCGGGAGAATGAATCCTCACCCAACGCAACAGGAAAGATTCGCGTGCATCCCGGCCAGGTCGGGAGGATCCATGCGACAACTTCATATCCTTGAGCACCCGTTGATCCAGAACAAACTGACGCACTTGAGAGACGTGCGAACCACCAACCACGAATTTCGGTTGCTGCTCGAAGAACTCACGGCGTTCATGGTCTACGAGATCACGCGTGACTACCCGTTGCGCCCGCAATCGGTTACGACGCCTCTCGAGGAAACCACGGGGTTCGTTCTCGATGTGCCCGTCGTTCTGGTGCCGATCCTCCGTGCCGGAACCGGAATGCTCGGCGGAGTTCTCAATCTCATCCCAACGGCGAAGGTCGGACACATCGGAATGTATCGCAATCCGGAAACCCTTCAGCCGGTGGAGTACTACAGCAAACTTCCCCCTGAGCTTCCGCGAGCGCGGACGATTCTTGTCGACCCGATGCTCGCCACCGGCGCAAGCGCAGCGGCGGCGGTCGACATCATCAAGCGCGAGGGAGGCCGCAGCATTCAGTTCCTGTGCCTCGTTGCCGCTCCCGAGGGGGTGGATGCCTTCTCGCAGCAGCACCCCGACGTGCCGATCTACACGGCAGGACTTGACCGTCGGCTCAATGAGCACGGCTACATTCTCCCGGGCCTGGGGGATGCAGGTGACCGCATCTTCGGAACGTGACGCGGTGGCCGCAGGCACGATCGCGATCGCAATCTTCTAAGGAGAAACGATGAGCGAAGAGATTCGAGTGATCGAGAGTCTTGTGCTCAAGCACGAGGCCGATCGGGCGATGCTTTGGAGAATCTACCAGCATGGGTTCAGCGAACTCAACAAGCGGACGCCGATTCATCACGGCGCGTGGGATGAACCGACATTTCATGGCGTCCTGCAGGACGAAGATTTCACCAAGTACGTCGTGATGGTCGATCAAGACTTGGCCGGCGTCTGCATCCTGACAGCGAACCTCGGAAAGATCCCGTGGATCAACGCCGCGTTCTACCATCAGCGGTTCCCGGAGGCCTATGCCGCCGGTCAGCTCTTCTTCCTCCCCGCCGTCGTGATCGACCCGAAGCACCAGGATCTGCGCCGGATCGGCGCCATGCTTCTTCATGAAGCGGTCGCCCCGCTGGGATCGAACGCGGTCCTGGCGGTCGACTTCTGTGAGACACTTCGCCAAAGCCTTCCTGCTTTTGTCAATCGATCTTTGCGGCGCGATTTCCAGTCCGAGGTCCTCGACCGCCTCGTCTATCAAGTGTTCTACGAAACTCCCGTGTAGCACGCCCGCGCGCCGTTGTCATCGAGCCGTGGCTCGGACCCGGGACGGACTGCCCCCCGGAAGCGAACCCTTGCCATCGATCACCCGCCGGTCGCGGGGTACGCTCGATCTCGATCGCCGCTCGAATGGATGCTGAACTACCGATGGAAAGGATCGAAGATGCAAGAAACGATGCAGAGATTGCCCATGAGGGCGTTGTTGGCTTCTGCCCTGGTCTTGGTGGCGTTCGTCCTTGCCGCT
>RXOA01000004.1 GCA_003979035.1 Candidatus Bipolaricaulota bacterium | reverse complement strand
TGCGGCAAGGTCCGTGACGACCGTGCGAACGCGGATGCCGCCGAGATCGATCAAGGCCTGATCCCCGGGGCCCAGTCCGAGGATCCTTCCCGAGGACTGGAGGCTGGTCACAAACACCGTCATCCCTTCCTCGATCGTGTCAGGCATCAGCGGCGCTTGGCGCTCTTCCGGTTGCGGTGTGGAGAGCTCGGCGGCTTGTTTCCGGAGGTCGCTGATCGCGTGAATCGTAGCCCGCGCGGCTTCCTGCTGGGGGTCCCGCCGCAGCGCGGCAAGAAGGACTTCGACTTCCTTCTGACTGTCTCGAAGGAATTTCTCCGCGGCCCGCAACCGCCCCGACAGCGCTTCTTCCTTGGCTTCCTGGAACGCGTGGAGTTTGTCCTCGTACAACCGGTGCATCTGCTCCGCCTCACGGCGAGCACTTGCCGCCTCGGCTCGCTCATCCGTGAGGGCGTGTCGTTCCTGCTGAAGCTCGGCGATGATGTCCTCGGCTCGGATTTCTCCGCCGGACAAGAACGACCGGGCATGTTCGATCAGTTCCGGCGGGAACCCCAGACGTGACGCGATCAGGAAGGCGTTGCTCTTCCCCGGAAGCCCTTCGATGACGCGGAACGTCGGCATCAGCGTCGATGTGTCGAATTCCATCGAGGCCGTCCTCACCCGCGGATGACGGATGGCGAAGTACTTGAGCGGCGTCAGATGGGTGGACACGATGACTTGAGCCTGGCGCTCGAGGAGCCGATGGAGGATCGCCAGGCCGAGCGCCGCGCCTTCCTGGGGATCGGTTCCCGCGCCCAATTCGTCGAGCAACACCAGCGTGTCTTCGTGGGCCTCCCCGAGGATGGAGACGATGTTCTTCACGTGGGAAGAGAAGGTGGAAAGGTTCTGCTCGATCGACTGCTCATCCCCAATGTCGCTTCGCACCTCACGCAGGATCGGCAGTTCGGTGTCTGCGGACGCGGGGATGGGAATTCCGGCTTGCACCATGAGCACGAACAAGCCGATCGTCTTCAGGGTGACGGTCTTCCCGCCGGTGTTCGGACCTGTGATCACCACGACGCGACGTTCGGCATCCAGCGACAGCGAGATCGGTACTGCCGTTTCCTTGGGGAGGAGGGGATGGCGCCCGTGACGGAGCGCAACACGGTTCGAGACTTGAGGAAAAGCGCAATGGAAGGTCTCGGCGAACAATGCACGCGCGAACAGCGAATCGATGTAGGCGAGCACCAGGCGGTCGCGGCGCAGCACGGCCTCGCGATCAAGGAACCGTTGTGTCAGCATGCCGCGGACGCGCTGCTTTGCGTCACGGATTTCGCTATCCAGCTCAGCAATGACATTGTTGTCCTTGACCAGCGTCGTCGGTTCGCCGTAAAGGGTCTGCCCGGTTGCCGAGCGGTCGTGGATGACGAACCGGTCGCTTCCAGCCACACCACTTCGGATGGCAAGCACGAGGCGTCCTTGACGGCGGGTGATCACCGGTTCGGAGATCAGATCCGGGGATTGGGCGATCACCGCGCGCAGTCTTTTCTCGATCCGTGTCTCGAGTGTCCTCCGCCGGGACGTCAGCTCGCGCAATTCGGGCGTTGCATCGTCGCGAACGGACCCGCGTTCGTCAATGGCCTGCACGATCGCCTTGCGGAGGTCGCCCTGATCGGACAGACGGTCCGCAAGGGCAGCAAGCTGCGGGCTTCCCTCGTCTTGTCGCAGACGATCCCGGACTCGATCGGTCCCCTCGATGGTGAGAGCGATCGTCAACAGATCGTCTCCGTCGAGCGCCCCGGGGTGCTTGGCGCGTTCCAGCAATGGAACGACATCGCGAATTCCCCCGAGTGAGAATCGCTGATGTGCAGTCAGGAAGCGCATGGCTTCCCCCACGTCGGCAATCGCCGTCTGGATCGCCTGAGGATCCGCGACCGGCTCCAGTTGGAGGACGGCCTCCACGCCAAGCGACGAGGACGCAAGGTCGGCGATCTGTCTCAACACGCGGCCGAATTCCAGATCCCGCAGGGTCTTCTCGTTGGCGACCGGCATCTTCCCCTCCTTTGAGGCATTTCCAGCGATTGCGCGGCAGATGGACTTGTTTGTCGAATCACCGTGGCTTGCTGCACGCCAGGGGATGATACTGCCGTCCGTCACCCACGGAAAGTTGCGGTCCGCCGGTTGCGGCTTCGGGGAAAACCATGGAGAATCGTCCCCAACTCCCCTTTTCGATTCAATCGGGGCTCCGTCAGGGAAAGTGCAGGGTCACCATGAACAGCCGACAGAAGGTCCAGGTTTATGCCGCCCTTGCCGCTTCGATGGGAGTCTGGGGGATCTCTTTCCTGGTCACCAAACAGGTCGTCGATGTCCTTCCCGTGTCGACCCTGCTGTCGATGCGCTTCCTTCTCGCAGTGATCTTTCTCGGCGTTTGGGCGGTCGCACGTGGAGAACTGCGCGTCCCCAAGAGAGATCTGTTGATGCTCGCCGCCCTTGCCGTGCTGTCCCCGGTGGGGTACTTCCTGTTCGAAACCCATGGCGTCGCGCGTACGCAGGCGAGCCACGCGTCGGTCATTGTTGCCGTCATCCCCGCCGTGGTGTTCATCCTGGCGATGCTCTTCCGGCAAGAGAAGTTCTCGTGGCGCAAAGCCTTGGGGATTGCCGTGGCCTACGCCGGGGTCATCCTGGTGATCGGTCTTGGAACAAGCGAGGCGGGAGCAAGCGTGTTGGGGGACGTGCTTGTCCTTGGAGCGGTCGCCTGCGCCTCCGTCAGGACGCTCTTTGCCAAGCAGATCTTGCAGAAGGTCACCCCGCTTCAGTTGACGTTCTATCAGTTCCTGTTTTCCCTTGTCGTCTTCCTTCCCCTTGCGGCGGCGGACGGATTCGATTGGACCGCGCGGGTCACCGGCTCCGTGTTGCTTGGGGTGCTGTTCCTTGGTTTGTTCTGCTCGGCACTTGCTTTTCTGGGGATGCACTACGCCCTGGTTCATCTGCCCGCGAGCGGCGTCTCCGTGGCGGCCAACTTTGTTCCCGTGGTCACCCTGGCCGCTGAAATTGCGTTGTATGGGACGGTCCCCTCGGCGGCGAAGGTGGTCGGCATGGCGATGGTGATCGGCGGGATGGTGCTGGCCCAAGCGGTGAAGCGGGACAAGGGCGCGGCCGACGAACAGCTTCTTCCGGGACGAGTAGGCGGATGACGCGCGTTCATCGAGGGATCTCACGACTTGCACTGCATGCCGCCGATTCGCGCGCGGTGATCCGGCTGGCATATCCGGTGGTTCTCGGCTCCTTGTCGTACACCTTGCTCAGCGTTATCGACACGGCGATGCTCGGACGGCTTGGGGCGGTCTTCCTTGCTGCCTCCGGCGTGGCCGGGGTGCTGTTTTTTGCCGTGGTTTTCCCCCTGTCATCCGTGAGCGTGGGGGTGCAAACCTTGGCCTCGCGGCGATTTGGCGAGGAGCGATTTGCGGGTTGCGGGCAAATCCTTCATACAGGGCTGGCCGCGGCGCTCGTTCTTGGCGTTCCGCTTGTCGCGCTTTCCCCGTGGATCGCTCGAATCGCCGCTCCGGCGCTCTCCAATGATCCGGCCGTCGTTGAGCTGGGAAGGAGCTACCTGCAGTATCGACTGCTTGGCGCGGGGTTCATGTTCGCCAACTGGGTGTTCGGGGCGTTCTTCGCCGCGATCGGGCGGACGCGGCATCAGATGATCGCGTCCATGATGGTCACGGTGGCCAACATCATGCTCGACTATGTGCTGATCTTCGGCCATCTCGGCGCCCCCGCGATGGGAATCGTCGGAGCCGCCGTGGCTTCGACGATCGCCGTGGGAGTGGGAATGGTGTACTACATCGCGGTTGCGATGCAGCCACGGATCCGTGATCGATTCGCGACGTTCCGACACATGCGCCGGTTGGTGACGTGGGCTCGTCCGATGATCCGCCTCTCGCTCCCGATCATCGGTCAACGGATCCTGTCGCACGGAAGTTGGTTCGTGTTCTTCTTGGTGGTGGCGCGGATCGGAACGCTGGAGCTTGCGGCATCGAATGTGATTCGTTCGATCTATAGCCTAACGATCATGATCGCCGCCGGTTTGGGGACGGCCTCGGCGGCGCTGGTCGGGCACCGGATGGGAGCGGGTGATCCCGACAGAGCGGAGCGGCTTGCGTGGGAGTCGACCCGACTGGCGGCTTACAGCATGGGAGTCGTCGGGCTCCTGTTTCTGGTGATTCCGGGGTGGGTGTTCCGCATCTATACGGGAGACATTGCCGTCATTGAGGCAGGCTTGCTGCCGCTGCGAATCCTTGGGTTTGTGCAGGCGTTCGCCGGGGTGACACTCGTTCTCTCGATGTCGCTTCAGGGGGCGGGGAACACGCGGTTTGTGCTCCTTGCCGAGCTTGCTGTTTGCTCGACGCTTTATCTGCCGGTTGTCTACTTCCTCGGCCTTCACACGTCGCTTGGGCTGGTCGGCGCTTGGATGGGGGAGTACTTCTACTGGATTGCCCTCGCATCGATCATGAGCGTGAAATTCGCTCAAGGCTCCTGGAAACGCCTTCGGGTGTAGGGATCATCCGGGTTGTACCGCACTGCCTCCGACCGCTTACCCACCTTCGATTGCCCCGGCGATGAACAGGTCGGCGACGTTGGTTCCGGTGGGCCCGGTAAACAGAAGGTCTCGGCTTGCCCGGAGCGCCTGGTAGCAATTGTTGTCGACAAGGGCCTGTTCCAGCGAGAGCGCACCGCTTCCGGCGCGTGTCAGACCAGCTGTTTCCGCATCGACAAGCGCGCCCGCGGCAGGGGTTACGCCATCGACACCATCGGTTGCGAAGCTCGCTACGCAGGTGTCCCCGCGTCCGAGGAGCCGGAGCCGGAGCGCGGCGGCGGCGGCCGTCTGCTGATTGCGGCCTCCCATTCCCGAACCGCGGACGATGACCGTCGTTTCCCCATGAGCGAGCAACAGCCGCGACCGCGCGGCAAGCCGCGGCGCAAGGCGTCCGAGACGTTCGCCGAGGGTGTCGGCGTCGCCACAGAGCGGTTTGCGGAGCCCGATCGGACGAATCCCCACCTGGCGGGCAGCAGCGATCATCGCCGACACGGCATCCCCGCCGCCCGCCGCCAGCAGGACGGGGTTTCCGCGAAATGCAGGCGCCCCAGGTTTGACCGTCTCTCGGATGATTCCCGCCACTCCTTGCTCCAGCACGCGCACGGCTGAGCGCGGGAGACGATCCCGTACAGAGTACCGATCCACGACATCGAGCGCCTGTGCGTAGGTTGAAGGATCGGCAACGGTCGGCCCCGAGGCGATGATCTCGGGAAGGTCTCCGGCGACATCGGAGAGGAGCAATGTCACAAAGCTTGCCGGCAACAGGGCCTCGGCGAGCCGGCCTCCATGGACGGCCGAGAGATGGCGGCGAACGATGTTCATCGGGCCTACCGGGACGCCCGATCCGAGAAGCGCTGAACCCACGGCTTGCAGATCGTCCGGATCCAGTCCGGGCACAGGCACGGCGATCAGCGACGAAGCGCCGCCGGAGAAGCAGCAAAGGACGAAGTCGTTCCTGCCGAGAGAGTGTGCGAACTGCAACAGCGCCCGGCCGGCGGCAACCGACGAGCCCTTGGGGAGTGGATGATCGCCGGCCAGCAATCGGATGCGGCGGAGACGGCGTTGTCCCCGGCTCTGATCTTCGCGTGGTGCGACGACTGCGCCTCCTGCCAGATGGTCGCCGAGAATTGCCTCCAGCTGCGCCGCCATCCGGACGCTTGCCTTGCCTGCTCCGATCACAAAGACGCGCCCTCGCCTCGATGCCAACCTGCGCTCGACGCAAAGGGTACCTCCGCGATCGACGATTCGAAGGACGTCGCCGTCTCGTTGAACGCACCGATCCACGGCTTGTTCGGGCCGCACGGCCAGGAGGCCTGCTTCCAGGAGTGTCAGAATCGGGTGTCTGACTTCCGCATTCCGCAATCGCGCACGATCGATGACCAGGGCCGAGTTCATCAACGGACCTCCGCGCGGTTCGATGAAAGGAGGAAGGCACAAGACGGCGCAAGAACACATTCGGGACAGCGCGGGTTTCGCTTGAGGCAACGACGTTTTCCGTGTTCCACCAGCAATGCGTGCGCTTCGCCGAGAAGCGGCGCATTGCGCGACAGGTCCGCCATCGCTCGATCGCGGACGACTTCGTCGGGTGTCGCCTGCTCGATCCATCCCAGTCTTGTCAGGATGCGCCTTGCGTACGCATCGACGACAAACGTCGCCTTCCCCGCCGCGTAGAGGACGATGGCATCGGCGGTCTCCGGACCGATTCCAGCCACACCGAGAAGGGCTTCACGCAGGTCGGCGGCAGGGAGTTCGAGCAATGCGTCCACGCCGAGAAGCGGTCCGTGGCGCCGCTCCACGAAGCGACAGAACGCGAGCAGCCTGTCGGCCTTTACGTTGTGGAACAACGCAGGCCGAATGAGCTCCGACAGCACATCTCGTGGTGTTGCCAGCATGGTGAGAACGGAGAGGCATCCGGCTTCTCTCAACCGCAGCATGGCTTGTTCCACGTTGGTCCAGGAGACCCGTTGCGTCAGGATCGCTCCCACGATGATTTCGAACCGGTCTTCCGCCGGCCACCAATCCTGGGCCCCGTATGCTTCGGCGAGTCGGTCAATGATCCCGCGCAACGTATCCTTGCCGGGCTGCTTGTGCATGCTCGTGCTTGCGCTAGTCTGCTGATTGCGCTTCCTCCAGATAGAGGAGGATACCCGAGAGAATGGCGTCGGCAATGCAGTCCTGATATCGGATGGAGATCAGGTTTGCTGCTTCTGTGGCGTTGGTGAGGAAGCCGACCTCGACAAGCACGGCGGGCATTTTGGCGCTTCCAATGTAGATATCACTGGAACGTACGCCTCGATCCCGAGCGGATGTCGATCGAACCAACGAGCTCTGGATGATCTCGGCAAGCCGCCGCGAAGCGGCATCGGCACCCAGCCCGACGTAAGTCTCTATTCCGGCCGCTGAAGACAAGCTGTGCGCATTGGCGTGGATGCTTACGTACAGCGACGCCCCTGCGTCGCTTGCCGCATCCAGTCGATCGGAGAGCTCGAGAAACGTATCGGTTCGCCGCGTCAACACGACCTGCAATTCCGGGAAACCAAGCGACTTTGCGTACACCAACTTGGCGAGGTCGAGATTGAGATCCTTCTCGAGCACGCCGTTGACTCCAAGGGCGCCGGGATCGTCGCCGCCGTGTCCGGCATCGATGACGATCACCGTGCGATTGTCGCGGTCATCCTTCTCTCCGGCGTTGCCCCCGCTGGACATGCCGACGAATCCGACGGCGACAATCAGAATCACGATCGAGACAATCCACGGAGAGACACGGCGATATTGGGTGCACATAGGCTCCAAGGATACCGCAAGACGTCCTCCGAAGCCGAGGAGCGGCGTCCGTCCGACGCCGGACAGATGACGTCTGCGTGAGGCGCCGGCAGAACGTTGAGAGGTTCTAATCTGTCCTTGCCCTTTTGGTTGGGCTTGGGCGGGGTGTAGGGGAGGTTGACGAGGGATTCGATCGCCGGTAATCTTATTGCGAATAGTTCTCAATAAGGAGTGCTCGTGATGATTTCGTTGGATCGTCTCTCTGCGGGGCGGACGGCCAGGATTGTGCAAATCCGAGGCGGTCGCGGCTTCCGGAGAAACTTGGAACATATGGGAGTTCATCCCGGTGACCCGGTTCGGGTTGTCGGCAGTGGGGCGTTCCACGGGCCGCTGCTGCTTGAGGTGTGCGGCGGTGGAAGAATCGCCGTCGGTCGAGGGATCGCCCGCCATGTCATGGTTGAGCTCCCGGGCGGCGACACCGCGGATGGTTGTGCTGAATGAACGCCGAGCAGATGGTGGCCTTTCTTCGAGCCGCCGGCAAGCGGGTGACGCGGGAACGTCGAGCCGTGCTGACAGTGTTGGAGGAAAACCCTCACCTTGAAGCAGCCGAAATCCTCGAACATGCGGTGGAGATCTGTTCCCGAATCAACCTATCCACGGTCTATCGAACCCTGGGTCTGTTGCGCGAACTTGGCGTTGTGGAAGCCACGGGGTTCGGGGAGTCGCACAGCCATTTCGAATCGCATCGCACCGTTCACTACCACGCCGTGTGCCAGAGCTGCGGCGCAGTCTTAGAGCTTTCGCCGACGGCCACGTTGGTGAACCTGGCCGAGGAAGAGGGGTTCACCGTGATGGAAGAACGGGTCGAACTCATCGGTCTTTGCGCAGCGTGCCGCAGGAAGAAGAGAAAAGCGATCTCTGTCTGCAAGTCTGCCACATCGCCCCGCCAACCGGGGGGACAGTCTCTGCTTGTTGACGAGCTTGCGGGACTGCGCCGCGGCTACGTCGGCATCGCGTTCCAGGCCAAGGCGGGCGAGACGATCGCGCTGGAGGTCGAGG
>RXOA01000003.1 GCA_003979035.1 Candidatus Bipolaricaulota bacterium | reverse complement strand
TCGACACCCCCTCGATCGTGACCACCGCTTCATCGGCAGAGAAGCTCTCGTAGGTAATCTCGCCCGGCGCTTCGCCATCCAGCGTGTAAGCAACGTCGGCGTCGAGATCCTCCAAGGATAGATTCTCGACCCCACGCCCCACCTCCTCATCGGGGGTGAAGCAGATGCGAAGACGGCCGTGGGGGATGGAGCGGTCGGCAAGGAGGCGTTCGGCGAGCGTCATGATGATCGCCACGCCCGCTTTATCATCCGCCCCAAGCAGGGTCGTCCCCGATGCGCTGATGATCGTCTCACCTTTTTTTTCCGCCAACTCCGGTGCCGATTCTTCGTCAAGAATCCGCTCGGGAGCTGCGGGGAGAACGATCGGCGAACCGTCGTAGTCGCGGATGATCAGCGGTTCAACCCCCTGTCCGCTGAAATCGGGACTGGTGTCCACATGCGCCATAAGCGCCACGGTCGGGGGCGCGTCGTCCGATTCGACGGTCGCCGGAATTGTCGCCAACACACAACCGTAGTCCGTCAGCCGGACATCTTCCGCCCCCAGGTCACGAAGTTCGCCCGCCAGGATCCGCTGGAGATCAAGCTGGTTCGCTGTGCTCGGAATCGATGGTGAATCATGATCGCTTGCTGTGTCCACTCGCACATAGCGGACGAACCTCTCCTCGATTCGGTCGTGTTCTTGTCGGCGATTGCGGTCTCGTTCACTCACGCAGGGGCTCCTTTCGGTTCGATACGGCGGGCTGCCGGTCTCTCATCGATTCTAGGCCCGCGCCCGTTCAACGCAACCCGCCGGCTGGGGGCACCCGTGAGACGGCCCACAGATCTCGCTCGCGACTACGGCACATCCATGTCGGGATGGATGTCCATGTTCTTCGGTGGCAGCGGGATGTGCCCTTCACGCATCAGGATCTCCGTCTCTTGCTGGGCGTCGGTGATTCGTCGCTTGGCGGTCTCCCGCCGATCCTGTTCCGACAGGGGACAACGAGCCAAGCTCTGCTCGATCGCCTTGCCGCCCACGGCGACGGCAACTTCGACAACCACGTCGACATCCATCATGGTCGGAACAAGCCACGACTCCGAAAGGCTGGCTCCGCCGCATGTCGCTGCGGAAGCGATCGCCTCCGCAGCAGCAATCGTCATCTCATCTGTGATTGTGCGCGCTTGGACATCAAGCGTTCCACGGAAGATTCCCGGAAAGCCAAGGGAATTGTTGATCTGGTTCGGAAAGTCCGATCGGCCGGTGCCGACGATCCGAGCGCCGGCTTTCTTCGCCTCCCATGGCCAGATCTCAGGGACAGGGTTGGCAAGCAGGAATGCGATCGCATCGGGCGCCATCGCTTTGATCCACTTTGCCTCGAATGCGTCCGGGCCCGGGCATGCGGCGGCGATCAGCACATCGGCACCGACAAGCGCCTCCCGGAGCCCTCCGCGCCGGCCATCTCCATTGGTGATGGCCGCGTACTCCCACTTCGTCGGGTTGGTCTGCATCGCTTGCGCGGCATCCTGACGACCCGGGTGAACGATTCCATGGCTATCAACGAGGATGACACGCTTCGGATCGACATTCCCGGAGTGGAGCAGCAGGATCCTCAGGAAGGCAAGATTCGCCGCTCCGGTGCCGAGAATGCAGAACGAAACGTCGTTCATTCGCTTTCCAACGACGCGCAGCGCGTTGAGGACGCCGGCCAGCGTGACGGCGGCGGTACCTTGCTGATCGTCGTGCCACACGGGGATATCAAGCCGTTCGCGCAGGCTTTCGAGAATGCGGAAACACTTCGGCGTTGCCAGATCTTCCAGATTGATCCCGCCAAAGCCGGGAGAGATCCATGCCACGGCGCGGATAATCTCGTCCGGATCCTGGGTATCAAGCACAATCGGGTAGGCGTCGATCCCGCCCAAGTGCTTGAAGAGGAGCGCCTTGCCTTCCATGACCGGAAGTGCCGCCTTGGCTCCGATGTTTCCAAGTCCGAGAACACGCGATCCATCACTGACCACCGCGACGGCATTCGCCTTGTTGGTGTAGCAGAGGACCTTCTGCGGATCTTGAGCGATTTCCTTGCAGGAAGCGGCCACCCCCGGCGTGTACCAAATGCCGTAGTCGTCAAGGCCACGCACAACACACTTCAGCCCCGTGCGTAGCTTCCCCTGATAGAAGCGATGGAGTCCAGGAGATACCCTTGACAATCGATCGGCTCGATCAAGATCTCTCTTTGTCTGCTTGCAGGGCTCGATCTGATCGTTTCCATCTTCGTGGCTGGCGTTCCTGTCCATGACGATCTGGCTTCCTTTCGTTTCCGGGGACCCACCGGTGGCCGCCCCCCTCACTCAGGACCATCTTCTCATGTATCGTCTCCGCACTCAACCAATTCCGCTTCCCGCCCCGGCCTTGACATCCTGGCAGCACACCGCTACCTTGACGCCGCGCAAGGCGGGATCTGGATGCCGGGCGAGGAGGCACACGCTTGCCGGGTAGGAAGGCACACGCGTGCCGGGCGAGGAGGCCCCACATGAAGGCTGTTTTGATCATAGCTGACGGACTCGGCGGGCGCCCGACGGATCTTGAGGGAAGGACCTGTCTGGAAGCCGCTTCCACACCCAATTTGGATGCGCTGGCCGCGCAAGGCGTCCTTGGCTTGGTCGATCCGATCGGGCCGGGCGTACGCCCGGGAAGCGATACGGCGCATCTATCCTTGCTCGGCTACAATCCGCGCCAGGTCTACACGGGTCGGGGTGTGTTCGAGTGCTTCGGCATCGGAATGGATGTGCTCCCCGGCGACATCTGTTTCCGGGCCAATCTTGCCACCGCGGAAGAGACTCCGGATGGTCTCAAGATCATCGATCGCCGAGCCGGGCGCATCGATGCCGGCCAAGGCGAACTGGCTGATGCGTTGAACGCGATCAAGCTCGCCGTGTCGCCGAAGATATCGTTTGAATTCCGGCCGAGTACCCAGCATCGAGGCGCGCTCCTTCTTCGCGGTCACGGCATTCGCTTGAGCTGCCAGATCACCGAGAACGATCCACACGTTGTGGACGGCATGGTTCCCGACTCGAAGCCCAACCCGGATGCGCACGAGGATGCGGCGGCGCGTGTGACAGCCGCCACCGTCAATGAAATCACGAAGCGCAGTTTTGAGTTGTGGAAGGACCATCCTGTCAATCTCAACCGCATGCAGGCTGGGAAGCCGCCGGCAAACATCGTCCTGTTGCGCGGCGCATCTGACGCTCCTCATCTCGCCTCGATCGAATCCACCTACAACGTCAAGGGGGCCGTGATCGCCGGGGGCGCGCTCTACCGAGGCGTCAGTCTTGCGTGCGGCATGAGTCAGCTGGATGTCGAAGGCGCCACCGGCGGATTGGACACAAGCCTCACCGCAAAAGCGGAAGCAACGTTGCAGGCGCTGAGAACGTTCGACTACGTGTTCGTCCACGTCAAAGGAACAGACAATGCCGGCCACGATCAAGACGCGGTCGGCAAGCGCGACTTCATCGAGCGGATCGATCGCGAACTCATCGGACCTCTGTCCAGGCGCCTCGACTGGTCGACGACGCACATCGCCGTCACCGGAGATCATACGACACCGATTGATTTCGGCGACCACACCACCGAGCCGGTTCCTGTTCTGTTCGTAGGTCCGAACGTGATGCCCGATGCCACGACAGCGTTCCACGAACGTGCCGCGGCAGCCGGAGGTTTGTCCCGCTTCAGCGGACAAGTCCTGCCGATTCTTCTTGGCTACAACAACTGGAGCCCGAAGTACGGAGCGTAGGCTTCTTGGGGAGAACTGCAATGAAGTTCGCCGATGTCATGGAACTCCTGGATGGCGAGATCCTCGAAGGTGTAGATGTCTCCGAGATGATCATCGATCGCGCGTACGCCGCGGATCTGTTATCGGATGTCCTTGCGCTGACCGATGAGCGGACCACGCTCATCACCGGAACGATCAGCCCTCAAGTGATCCGTGTCGCCGACATTCTCAACGTGATCGCCATCATCTTCGTGCGCGGGAAGCGCCCTCCGAAGTCCGTGGTGACCTATGCCCAACGCGTCGGGATTCCTGTCATGTGCACCAAGAAGACGATGTTCGAGTCGTGCGGTCTGCTGTACGCCAACGGCGTGCGCCCGTGCAAGAATCGCCCCGTGAGCGGCCCCGGATCCGGATGCTCGAAATAACGTACAGCGTCCGGGCGGGCGATATCGAGCACGGAGGAACAGCATCCGCCTGGCTCAAAGTCGAACTCCGGAAGGAAGGAGTCAGTGAACAGCTCGCCCGCCGAGCCGGCGTGATCGCGTTCGAGGGTGAGATGAACCTCATTCTCTACGCGACACGCGGCGGGACGTTGCATGTGGCGGTGGATGACGCGTACATCGAGATCGAGCTGAATGATGACGGTCCGGGAATCGAAGACCTTGATCTCGCGATGACCCCGGGGTACTCCACCGCGCCCTATTGGGCGGCGAATCTTGGGTTCGGTGCGGGAATGGGACTCATCAACATGGAGCGGAATTCCGATCGATTCGAAATCTCTTCGCATCTTGGGGAAGGAACGCGGATTGTTTGCTGGATCGACAGGAGGAAAGATGACAATTCGACTTAGCGATCTCTGCGACGTCCTGGAACTCGAACATCTGACACCCATCCTCGACCTTGATCGCGAGGTAAACACCGCCCTGGTAGGCGATCTCCTCTCCGATGTCCTCGCCACCGCCAAACCGGGCGATGTGTGGGTCACGGTGCAGCGACACCAGAATGTCGTCGCCGTCGCCAGAGTGACCGACCTCGCTGCCGTAATCCTCGCACGCGATGTCCGCCCCACCGACGACGTGATCGCACTGGCGGTCGAGCACGGAATCGTCCTTCTGGGAAGCACCGCCCCGGCGTTCGATGTCTGTGGCCGCCTCTACGCCATCCTTCGCGGAGACGCCCGGTGAGGCGCTTCGTCGCCGATCTCCACATCCATACGTGTCTCTCCCCGTGCGCCAGCCTGCGAATGAGCCCAAAGGCAATCGTCGACACGGCGCTCGCCAGGGGGTTGGATCTCATCGCGATCACCGACCACAACAGCTGCGCCATGGCCGATGTCGTCGGCCGCATTGCCAAGAAGCGAGATCTTGGCTTCCTCTTCGGCATCGAGTTTCAGACGGCGGAAGAAGTCCATGTCCTCGGCTACTTCGATCACGCCGATTCCTGCCGAGCTGCCGCCAGCGAAGCGTATAGATTTCTGCCCGACCGCCGCAACGATCCGCTCGCGTTCGGGGATCAAGTGATCGTGGATGAAGAGGAGACGATCCTCGCCTTCGAGCCGAAACTGCTCCTCAACTCCCTATCGCTCACCATCGAACAGGTCTTCTCTTTGATCCGCAGGAACGGCGGTCTTGCCGTACCCGCCCACATCGATCGCGAAGCATTCGGCATCATTGCGCAGCTCGGCTTTATCCACGACAATCTGCGGCCAGCGCTGGTGGAAGTGACCGGAAAAACGGTCCCTTCTTCTATTGGAGGCGCAGGTATCCTGCGATCGTCGGACGCCCATGACCTTGAGGAGATCGGGCGGAATACAACCACGATTGTCATGGATTCCGTTTCCGTGCGTGAGTTGGAGTGGGCGGCGGCCACGAAGCACGCGCGGAAGATTCTCGGCTAGACCAGCGCAGGACACCGCCAAGAAGGAGGAGAATTGCACAAGCAACCTGCGCACAACGCGTGCTATACCAAGCTCTCTGAGATCATCCAGGCGAATCGACACATCGACGGACCTTTGATCCAGGTCCTTCATCAGGCGCAGGAGCTGTTCGGCTATATTCCGACGGAAGTCCAGCAGTTTGTCGCCCAGGAAATGGAGATTCCACCCTCAACGGTGCGTGGCGTGGTTACGTTCTACAACTTCTTCCGCACCGAGCCACAGGGACAACACACGATCAATATCTGCCTCGGTACGGCATGCCACGTCAAGGGCGCTCAGCGCATCGTCGATGTTCTCGTCGATGAACTGGGCATCCATGTGGGGGAAACAACAGCCGACGGCCGCTTCACGCTGACGGCGGTGCGTTGCGTCGGCGCTTGCGGATTGGCTCCGGTGATGATGATCGACGATGAAGTCTACGGGAAGCTCGATCGGGAGAAGGTACGCGAAGCCCTGCAGCGCTACGCAGCATGATCGAAGAACTGGACATGCATATCCTGGACCTGGTACAGAACGCGATGACGGCGCAGTCGTCCCGGATTGATATCACACTTGATCGAGACACGTTCGTTGATGTTCTGAAGCTTCAGGTCAGAGACAATGGTAGAGGAATGGACGAGCAAACACGGCACCGTGTGGAGCGGGGATTCTACTCGACCAAGTGCCCGAAGTGCGTGGGATTGGGGATCCCCCTTCTTCGTGAAACCGCCGAGCATTGCGACGGCACGTTTTCGCTTCGTAGCCATTCGGGAGAAGGGACCACGATCACGGCAACGTTTCGAGCAAGCCACATCGATCTTCCTCCATTCGGCAACCTCGAAGCGACATTTCTCGATATCGTCGCCACCAGCGGACACACCCGGGTTTGCATCGACTATCGCGATGACGGGCACTCGTTCAAACTGGACACTCAGCAGATTCGGGAGATGCTCGGCGACGTCCCGATGCAGCATCCGGATGTCATTCGATTTCTCCACGATTTCCTTGCAGATCGAATAGGAGGGACACATGAAACTTGAGGACCTGCGCAAGATCCGAGAACGCGCGTCCAAAGACCTGAACCTGAGAAAGGGCGACGCACGCGTGCATGTTGTGATCGGGATGGGGACAAGCGGAATCGCCGCCGGGGCGCGTGATGTGATGGCCGCCTTTCTGGATGAGATCGGGAAGCGCAATCTTGCGGACACCCTTGTAACGCAAACCGGAGAACGCGGTCTGGCCTCTTCGGAGCCGGTGGTCGAGGTCCGCATCGGAGGTCAACCAACCGTTGTCTACGGAGAGATGACAGCGGACAAGGCGCGTCGCGTCGTCGTTGATCACGTTGTCAACGGTAATCCCGTTTCGGAGTACGTGATCGAAGTGAGGGACTGATGACCCGCAGGCTTGATGTGTTGGTGTGCTCCGGGGCGGCGTGTGTTTCCTCGCACAGTGCGAAAGTGCGCGAGGCACTTACGCAGGAGATCAGTCGGCAGGGTCTGGGTGACGAAGTCAGGCTCGTCGAGACGGGGTGCATGGGGCCTTGCGAACTCGGTCCCGTTCTGCTCGTCTATCCCGACGGCGCATTCTACATCCGGGTGCAGCCGGGAGACGCCGCCGAGATCGTGGAGGAGCACTTCCTCAAAGGACGCCCTGTACAGCGTCTATTGTGGGAGGATCCCGAAGCACGACGGATCGCCGAGAAGAGGAAGCTGGTTCCATTCTTCGAGAAACAATCGAAGATTGTCCTCGCTAACTGCGGGATGATCGATCCGGAGAATATCGAAGAGTATATCGCCGCCAACGGCTACGAAGCTCTTGGTGTGGCAATCACCGAGAAGACTTCGGAGCAACTCATTCAGACCATCATCGACTCCGGTCTTCGCGGCCGCGGGGGTGCCGGATTCTCAACCGGGCTGAAGTGGGGGTTTGTCGCCCGGGAAGAGAGCCCGACCAAATACGTTGTCTGCAACGGTGATGAAGGCGACCCCGGAGCGTTCATGGATCGTTCGCTTCTCGAGGGGGATCCGCACAGCATCATCGAAGGGATGGCGATCGCCGCCTATGCAACGGGCGCAGCGAAAGGCTACATCTACGTGCGCGCGGAGTATCCGCTGGCCATCAAACGGCTCCGGACGGCGATCGAACAAGCCCGTCACGAAGGTCTCCTTGGAGAACGTATCCTGGAAACGGGGTTCTCGTTTGACCTTGAGGTGCGCATCGGCGCCGGAGCGTTCGTTTGCGGTGAGGAAACCGCACTGATCGCGTCCCTGGAAGGACAGCGCGGCACGCCGCTCCCGCGGCCTCCCTATCCGTCTACCGTAGGAGTTTTCGGCAAGCCGACGCTGATCAACAACGTCGAGACCTGGGCCAACATCCGTCACATCATTCTTCACGGGGCGGAATGGTTCCGCTCGGTCGGCACCGACAAGAGTCCCGGGACGAAAGTCTTTGCGTTGTCGGGCAATGTGTGCAACACGGGCTTGGTCGAAGTTCCAATGGGAACGACGCTGCGCGAACTTGTCTTTGACATCGGCGGGGGCATCCCCGGAGGAAAGGGGTTCAAGGCCGTCCAGACGGGAGGGCCTTCCGGCGGCTGCATTCCGGCCGAACACCTCGACACACCGATCGACTACGAATCACTCAAAGCATTGGGGACGATCATGGGCTCGGGTGGAGTCATCGTCATGGATGAAGACACGTGCATGGTCAATATCGCCAAGTTCTTTCTCGATTTCAGCTGTGACGAGTCGTGCGGGAAGTGCATCCCATGCCGGATCGGCACCCGTCAAATGAAGGGAATCCTCGAACGGATTACGGAGGGGCAAGGGCGCCCCGATGACGTGGGGAAGCTGCGGGAGCTGGCCTCCGTGCTCAAGGCAACGTCGCTGTGCGGATTGGGCCAAGCGGCACCCAATCCGGTGTTGTCAACGTTGGAGCACTTCGCTGACGAGTATGATGCCCACATCGTGGACCACCGTTGCCCGGCAAAGGTGTGCAAGCCGCTCATCCGATACGGGATCGACAAGTCGCAATGCAGGTCATGTGATGTGTGCCGCAAGGCCTGTCCGGTGGAGGCCATTTCCGGTACGCCGGGGGGGGGGCCGTACGTCGTTGATGATGAAGTGTGCATTCGATGCGGCAGCTGCGCCGATGTGTGCCCATTTGGCGCCATTCACGTGGCCGCGGGGGCAGAGGTCTCGGTTGCGGTGCCCGGCAACGGCGCAATCTAGGACCCGCCGGAGCAAGAGCCCCTTCGGATGCACGGAGAACATTGGATGCGTCGCTGTTGCGTGGAGCTTCGGATGGCGACAGTCGGAGACCAGCAAGGAGGCAGTGTGAGGAGCGTACTAGAGAAATACCCCGCGTCATCGGAATACCTGCTCGATATGCTCCACGACCTTCAAGAGGCCGAGCCACGTAACTTCTTGAGTCGTGAGGCGCTCCAGGCCGTCGCGGAGTACTTGGGATTGGCGATGTCGGAGATCATCAGCGCGGCCACCTTCTATTCGATGTACAGTCTGAAGCCGCGCGGCCGGCACATCATCCGCATCTGCGAATCGCCGCCGTGTCAGTTGGTCGGAGCGGAATCGCTGATCGATCTGCTCGCGAAACATCTTGAGATCGCGGTCGGCGAAACCACCAAGGATGGGCTGTTCACCCTGGAAACCACAAGCTGTCTCGGTATCTGCGGCGTGGCCCCGGCGATGATGATCGGCGACGAGCTCTACGGGAATCTAACTCCCGAGCGTCTTCGAGAGATCATCGCTCGCGTGAGGAGGGAAGATGAGACTCGCTAGAGGACACATCCTGATTGCGATCAATGATGAAGCGCTTCTCGCTGGCGCCCGCGAGGTCGAGGCGGCTCTTCGTCAAGCGCTATCGCACGCCGCCCTGGCCGATGAGATTCAGCTCATCGAGACCGGTGACTTGGGATTCGCCGG
>RXOA01000002.1 GCA_003979035.1 Candidatus Bipolaricaulota bacterium | reverse complement strand
GGCTGGACCCTCCGGCAATCCCGAGGGCGGTTCAGCCATACCGTTGAGATCCGCCGATCCGCGGCAGACTGCCCTTCTTGCGTTTCCTGGCTAATCGCCGAGCAGCGAAGGCGACCAGGTCGGCCAGTATTCGCCACTGGGCAGGTTGGTCAGGTTCGTTTGATCCGAACCATCCGAATTCATCATGAAGATCTCGAAATTTCCTGTTCGATCACTCTGAAAGAGAATGCGACTTCCGTCTCCCGCCCACATGGGATCCTCACCGCTCACGTGGCCGCCCTCGGTCAGAGCTTGATCGTCTGAGCCGTCAAGATTCATCACGTGGACCGAGAAGCGGCGCCTGACGAAATCGCCAAGGGTGTAAACGATCTTCGTCCCGTCCGGAGAAGGGCGCGGAAAGAGCTCGTGGAGGGGTGTATTCGTAACCCTCCGTAGGGAGGCGCCACTGGCGGCGATCTCATAGATCTCATAGTTGCCATCACGATTGGAACTGAACAGCAGCTTCATACCGTCAGCAAACCATGCGGGTCTCATGTCGTCGCCGGGATGCGACGTCAGCTGCCTCTCGCTGTGCCCGCCGACATCCATCAGAAACAGGTCTCCATCGGACCACGTGCCCGGCGAATAGCGGGCAAACGCCAGCATGGTTCCATCAGGTGACCAATCGGGATGGGTCTCTGCCTCGAGGGTATTCGTCAACTGACGCACGGACAAGTCGACCAAGTCAATGACGAAGATCTCAGCGTTCCCCGTACGTTCCGATGCAAATGCCAGAAACCGTCCATCCGGAGACAGCGCAGGAACATCATCCGCACAATCGTTGTCGGTCAGCTGCCGTATTCCGCTTCCATCGACATTCATGATGAGGATTTCCGAATCACCGTCACGTTCGGAGTAGAAGGCAACAAGGCCGCCGCGATTCTCATCAGGCTCTGTATCCATGCCCCCGGCAATGGCTGCAAAGCAGAGAATGAGAGATGCTGACGCAATCACCCAAGGGACCGACAGGCGTCTTGTGTTCCAGGCTTTCGCTATCCGTCGCAACATCGTCACTCTTTCGCTCCTTTCAACCGCAAACGCTCTCGCCAAGAATACTCAACGTCTTGCGTCCCCGTAGCGTCTCAGACACTGAACCTTGGTCAATTCGGTGCCTCGCCTCTGCGTACCTCCTCAAGGCGCTTCGAGATCACGCAGATCGTTGAGGAATGTGAGGACATGCGGTTGGAGTCCTGCACCAGTTAGGGTGTGTCGAAGTGCCAAGCCCACCGCTGGCTGTGGCAGAATCTCCTCTCGGATGATGTAATCGATCGGCGTTTGGTACCCCCTGGTGGACAGCTTTCTAACGGCCCCGCGATTCGTAGGTGCACCTCATATCGAATGTTGACGGGGAAAGGGAGTGCGGGGTGCTCCAAACGGCCTCGTCTGCTTGTCTCACGTGACAGAGTCCGAACCCAACCGTACGGCACAGCGCCCGTATTGCTCCTTCCAAGGCTTCCCCACCGCGGACTTCCAGGCATCTGACGATGTTCGCGAATCCTGGGAGCTAGTCGCAGCCGTTTGAGGTACATAACCGATTTCAGGTTCCCAGGCCCCAAGCTGCAGATGGAATCGTGGCCTTGCTGGGCTTCTCTGGCGGCAACCCTTGCATCTGCGCGAAGAAGCAAGCCTACGCCGATAGCAGCATAGCGGTGGATCGGGTCTCAACTGAAGGCTGCCTTGATGAAGAAGCCATCCCCCTTGCCAAAGCCTTGACCCAGGGACAAGGCTTTGGCTAGATTCGCCTTACAAGCGGACTTGCTGCGGGATGACCTGCTTGGCGGAGGTGTCGGTATGAGAAGAGTGTCGTGTTTGGTGGGAATCCTCGCGGGATTGGCGCTAGCTCAGGGCGTCGGGGCAGACTCTGTTGAGTCGTTCCCGATGGGAGACACCATGCTTTTCAGGTTCAGCAATGAGACCGGAATGCAGGTTGATGGTCTCCTGCTCAAGTTTGCCGGACCGGTCGACTCGCCGAACTGGTTAGCCGTAGGCGGCGGGATGGCTCTCGAATCGAGCTTTGACGGAGAGATTCAACTCGCAGGATGGCTTGTCCCGTACGGCGAGATCTTCGTAGACTGGCCCGCAGATCATCCTCGTTTGGCAGAAGCTGCTTGGTTGGTAGACGGAGAAGTCGTGGAGGATCTTTGCGTCAGTTGCCCCACCGCGAGAATGCGCATCACTCCACGGAGTCCACTTGCTGGACAGGAAGTGCTGTTCCAGTCATTATCGGTTGATCCATTCGGGGGGCCACTTGTGCAGTACGAATGGGAATGGGATGACGGATTCACTGCAAGCGGGGAAGTCGCCCAGAGAACGTATGTCTCTCCCGGCAGGCATGAGGTTACCCTGACCGTGTGGGATGAAGATTTCGAAACCGGGACCGAAACCAAACGCTTCTCCGTCTCTGAGGTGCAGGAGCGATTCACTCTTACAGTCAGTTCCCTCGTGAACGTCTCTCTTCCATTCCCGCTCTTCCCCATTGGGTTCCGCGTGTACGGGCCGGGGATCGATTTCGGTTTTGCCTTGGAGGAATCACCTGATCCCCCGCTTTTCGTGGGAACGCCCGTGGGGACCGATAATTCCGGAACATACCCGGCAGGGTCGTCTGTGACCCTCACTGCGGAAACCACAGGCCCAGGAATACATTTCGCCTCTTGGACAGGCTGTTCGAGTACGTCTGGCAACACCTGCACGATCAACATGGACAGAAACAAGACCGTTCAAGCTGTCTTTCTCGTAGCAGGCTGCTTCACAGCCGACACGTGTGTCCTGATGGCCGACGGCCGTCCGAAGAGAATCGCAGACGTCTGCGCAGGCGATATGGTCATGGCATACGATTTCGCAACAGCGTTGCGTGTTCCTCGAATGGTTACGCAAGTGTTCCAGTTTCAGGCAGACCGCTTCGTAAGGATCAACGATCTGGAAGTGACGCCTACACATCGCTTTGCCGTTGGCCCCGATCATTGGGTTGAAGCCGGACAGTTGAAAATTGGTGATCGGATAGTCAACGGAGACGGTTTCACATCCATCACCCGCATGGAATGGGTCGATGAGTCAGCAACCGTTTACACAATGACAATTGAAGGAGAGCATAACTTCTTCGTGAGTGACGGTGAGGAGTTGTACTTGGTGCACAATGTGAAGTAGGCGGCCTTGGCTCAGCGTCATTGTGTGATGATCTCGCCACAGGCCCACTGCGGTTTTCGGCGCGCACAGGTGACCCCGGCATCTGTCCAGGAGCGTGGCCACCATCAGAACCGTTGATATCTGCACTTCCAGAGGCAGATGAAACGCTAGCCTGACCAGAGAGAACGGGAACCTTCGGTTTTGCCATCTGATCTGAATCTCGTATGCTGAGCGCTGACGATGTGACTTCTCGGGAGCTCCGAACCCCCAATGCGCCACATCGAGGGCTTCTTCGGAAGGGTCTTCTGAGCGACTTGTTTGCCAAGGGCAGCTCTGCAAATTCGTATCGACCGGCAAGACTAGGCAGCCACTCCTAGCGGGAGGGGAGAACCGGGAAGTTCGAAAGAGTCTCGTCTGGTACCCCCTGGTGGACAGCTTTCTAACTGCACACTGATTGGTGAGGCGATCAACATCAAACGCTAGTAGGAAGTGAAGTACAGCGAAGTTCGAGAGAATCTCATCTGGTACCCAAATCAGATCATTCCCGAACTGGCGATTCTCCAGTACCTTCTCATGATCTACTCCGCTTCTAGAACCAGGTCAAAGACCAATCGGACCCGTGCCCCCCCTTGCACCCTCCAACCGATACGCAAAGAAGCCTTTCCTTCGATAGGAACTGAGATGGGAATCGGAAGTCTCGTCAGCGTTATGTGTCCGGCGAACCGGCCTTGTCTGTACGAAATCTCTGCGGCGCTTGGGTTCTCACATGACCAGCGATTCTGTCCAGGAATGATGGCCTCGAGTTGTAATTCGAGGCCCAATGCAGATGCGTACGCGAGAGCATCATCGTCAAGGTCTGGTCCTGCGATATCTGTGATCGAAGCCTGAATATCCATGTTCACCGTGACTCTATCAGTAGAGCAGTCGGAGAAGTGCTCATACTCTATGACTGTGGCAAGCGGGATCACATCTGCTTGATGCTGCAGATAGAGGCGCGCTTCGACGCTGCCCTGCACTCGGTAGTCCCCACTGCTTCCAAGACACCTCTCAGTGGCGTAGTCAGTGAACCGCCCAGCGATCTCGGCTTGCGCTGCAAGCCTCTGCAGGAGCTGTTCAACATCAGGTGGGCCCAGGGGATCGTCCTGTTCGCTTCCCGAGGGAATGGAGAGATTCGGGGAGCTTAGTTGCCAGGTCACGGCGCTGAACTCCGACTGGAAGACCTCCACCTTGAATGTGAGCGGGTTGTAGTACGGGAAAAGAAGAGGAAGCGCTTCATCCTGTCCTTGCTCCATGGCCTGCTCGAACGTTTCCTTCACCCCTTGACTCTGTTCCATTGCGTCTGCGATTGCCCCCGTGAAGGGGAGCGTCTGGAACTGAAACCAGCCAAAGCCAAGCGTGTCCTCCACACTGGCCATAATCCATGCGCTTCCACTGAGGGTGTCCTTTGCTGTCCCCGAGTGGCAGCAGTCCAGAATAACAACCCATTCCCCGGAGTCTTCGTATAGGCCGTAGGAACCGAGGTAGCTGTAGGGACACTTTGCGGTGTCTTCGAAGAACGGCACAATGCTCCCACTTGTGCCGTGGCCGACGTAGTAGAAGATGAAGACGTCTTCTCCATCCTGATCGCCTTGCTTGGCGAAGTCCTCGAGTGACGTAAGGAACTCGCTGCGGGTCATCTCCCAAGCGTGATGCGTTTCAACCCCCTCCGTCGGGATGCCCCAACCCGAACTGAGCGCATCTTCCATCCGCTCCGCTGTCGAGATGAACATGGGGCGTTGTATGTCTCCGAAGATCGCGACAAATGCATCGCTAGAGGTGCCGAGCGGATCCAACAGATTCAGCATCTCTGCGATCAAGCTCTCGGGGTACTCACCGATGACTGCTTGGAGGATTTCTTCAACGCCGCTCTCTTCGATTAGCCAATCTCTGGCCTCTAGGTAGATGTTCTGCCGGTACCCATCTCCTACAAGGACATAGGCGTAGACATCCCGGTCTGCCAGGACCGAGAAGCCCGCTATCCCGAGAATCACACCACACACGAAAACAGGAACCAATAGCACCCGCAGAGCAAAACGAGTCATCCGAATGTCCTCCTTACAGACTCCGTCTCCTGCTCGCATAGTAGGGACGAGTTGAGGATATGCCAAGCTGTTCGCAGCGTTAGGATCAAGGCAGCTGGTCGGACTTTTTGTCGCGTTACTGTCCGAGAATCGCTCGACCGTATTACAGCACGCTATCAGCTCGCGTGGACTGTTACGGGATTCTGGGAGGGGAGATCTATTGCCCCTACGCGGACAGCAGTGCTGCTGCACCTAATCGGCAGCGCGTAGGAAGCGAAACCGGGGAGAAGGAGTTGCTAGGTCTAGAGAGTGAACCTTCTGGTACCCCCTGGTGGATGACTTTCTGACTCAGTCGTGATTCGGGCAGTGATGCCCGCTAAACGCTCATGGGAAGCTCACTGTTGGAAGTTCGAAAGCGATGTATCTGGTACCCCCAACCGGATTCGAACTCCTACGATGGCTCCGGTCCCGCTCCGCCCTGTTCATCTCGGGACATTGCCGGAATCGACGGCGGGGGCTCCATCCCAGCATTTCACTCGCAGGCCGCCTCCTCCGATGTGTGATTGCAGGAGTTGACCTCCCTCCCCCCGTGAGGCGTCTTCACATCTCTGCCTTAACTTCGCCCCTGGCCGTTCACCGGCAGCCTGTACGTTGGTGGCAGACCTTTCGGAGAAGTACAGGAGGATGGTCATGAAGAAACTCAGTCGTACAATGCCACTTCTCGCGCTGCTTGTGTTGGTCGCTTCGCTGTCCGGTGCGGCTCAAACGGATCCACTCGTCGCGGATGCCGCAGCGGAGGATGGGGTCAACTTGAGGTTGCTGCTCTTCATTAATGAGGTGGGGCTCGACCAGGAACAGATGGAAGCGCTTGTCGGCCTGTTCCAAGGCGTGCTCGATGGAAGGGACGAGTTCCGGGAAGCTCTGGAGGCGAAGGGTGCAACGTTCAACGAAGACATGTTGGCGTTCACCGGCACGTCCGAAGAGCTGGCCGCGGCAATCGAGGCCTATCGCGCCGAGGTCGCTCGATTGACCGAGGCCTACGAGGCATCGGTCAGCGATATGATCGACACGCTCGGCGATACGCTGACCTACGCTCAAGGAGAGGTCTTCTTCTCGGCGATCCCTCAGCTTGCCCCGCAGGGATTCTTTGCTTCGGCTCGGGGCGAGAGCCAATCACGGATGGAACAGCTTCGAGACGTTGAACGTTCCGCCGTTGATTCAAGGCTCCGGGCCCGGTCATCGGAGCTGGAACCGGAAGAGAATGTCGCCATGAACGCGAGGTCACGGATGATGCAGATGATGGCGGCACGCCGGCCTACCACCGTCCGCGGGCGGGTCAGTGTGGATCTTCTCGAGCAGATTGTCGAGGTACTGGAGCAGAAACTGGACGCCATCCGCTAAATCCGGACTTTCCGGCCTGACCTGACCCTGCGCGAAGTGCCGTCCGTCTTCAGCACGAAGGCGGCGGCACTTCCCTGTCACCTTCCCGATCCCGCCCGATCGAGCGACGGCGTGCTACCAGCGCTTCATCCGGCTGCGGACGCCCCCCACCCTCCAGCCGAAGCCCGCGTAGGGCCGCAGGAGATCGCGTTGGCAGTCGTTGACGACGCCTTTCCGATCGCGCATTCGTGCTGTATCGGGTGCCAGCAACGTCGAGAAAGCCAGCGCCGCCAGCACGATAAGAGCAACCACGAACCAGTGCATCGTTGCCTCCTCTACCCGAACGTTGGCCTATTGGGACTCGTCAAACGGTTCGATCGTAGGTGGCTCATGCCGCGCCGTCCGGTTCACCTGCCGAAAGCCCCCCGATCCAAGATCGAATCGGATCCCCGGCTTGGGCGAAGCCGGCGCCCCACGCGCTTGAATGCGTCGCCGACATTCGTGTCATTTCCCTTCGTTCCTTCCTCTGTGTTATGGTTGGTCGTAGAGTGCCCGCTGGCAAAGGAAGACAGCAGCACATCTTTGGAATGGAGCGCCGGCGGCAACTCGGGACCCGGGATTCACATCCGGCCCGGTTGTTCTCGTTTGCGTTGCAGCTGTCCTCGCAGCCAACGCATGGTCGGCTGCCCCAACAGCCGACATGTGCCTTGCTCGTCTGCCAATTCCCGACCCGGCGGAAGAGGAGGTGTGCATGTTCCGGACACACAGACCCGGATCTAGATCCAGATCCACATCCAGAATCGGAAGCGGCCGTGGAGCGGCCGCGAGGGTCCGACACGCCGGGCGGTTCGGGCTGATCCTGCTCGGGGTGACGTTCTTCGCCGTTGCCGCATCGGGGCAAATCCCGATCGTGATTCCTCTTTTCGGCGCGGAGCCTGAAATCGCAATCGGCGGTGGCAGCGCGGTGTCAATGGAAAACCTGGACGGCGTGATCGGCCCGGAGTGGAGCGACAGTTCGGTCGAGACGATACGGCTCGGCCGCTACAACGCGACGGTCTATCAGAAGCGAGACGAAACCTACCTGTACCTGGCGATGGTGATCGAGACCAACCACAGCTTCCCGCGTGGGTTCGAAGCATTCCTCATTTTCGACAACGGCGACGGCCGTGATTACGACCGCGGAGACGACATGCTGCTCGTCCAGGAGAACGGCGGCGAGGCGGAGGATGCGGACTACTACTACATGGACCTCTACGACTACCGCCTTGATCGGCGGACCGGCGGACAGACCAACGCCTACGGCGCAGGACGCTACGACGAAACATCCAGACACTATGTCTTCGAGTTCAGAAAAGAACTGGAATCGGGTGATCCGCGCGACGAGCAGCTGTGCACGGGTTGTGACTTTCTCGTCATCTACGGATGGGCGAGCTATTAGCCTCATCGGGAGGTGAAGTTGATGCACCGAAAACGAAGCTGGATCCTGTCTCTTGTGTTGATGGTATTGATCGGATCGGGCGTCGCCGTAGCGGCGGACGAGGGCGTGCACCGCACGTGGATCACCATCGGCGAGCCCGGCTACGTCCCCCCGGCAGGATGTGACGCCTGCTGGGACGAGATGGTGGCGCTTGATCTGGCCCAGCATTACAGCCGCCTGACAACAATGTGGTCATCGGACTGCGTGGATTGGGATGCATTTCAGACGCAGGTTCTGCCTGCAATCGCCCAGGCGCTTGCCGCCGAAGCGGATCGGTTCTCGGCAATGCTTGATACGATCTTCGCAATGCGGGCAACGATGGATCAAGCGGGAACACTCGCCCTGTGGGAGGATACGGGCGCTGACACCGTCGGCTGGCCGATCTTCCCGCCCGAGTTTCCCTGGCCGTGGCCGTGGCCGAACTGCATCTTTTTCTCGTACGCGTTGTCGGCCGGTGGAATCGCCAGCGAAGCGGCCGCTGAGATCGTCAGCCACGGCTCGTTTGCCGGGCTGATCGAGAGCGACCCCGCGGCCCTCGCCGCCGTGATCACCGAAGCGATCCTCGACGCAGCCGATCTCGTTAGCGCACCCACATCACGCGTCGCCATGGAGCGGATCGCGACGAATGTGGTGCCGGAGTTGCTTCCGCAACTCGCGGCCGATCCCGGACTGCTGGCGGCATCGCAAACCATGCTCGACGAATGGGGTACCGACAGCGAATCTCCCGAAGTGCCGTCGGTGCTGATCCCGGTTGATGATCCATTCGACAGCGAACAGTATGAAATTCGGGACTGGATGGATTACGTACAGACAGCGGCCGCCGTGATCGCCGCCGGCGCGGCAATCGCAGCGTTGTGCATGTAACGAGAACTCTCGCCGGTGCAAGCGGCCCCAGGCATCAACCAAGAAGCGCCTGGAGCCGCTTTTTGGTCGACGTCCGCAAGCCCCTGCTTGGAGAACCGGTTGGGATCGGGATTGGATCTGCGCCGGCATCCTCTCTACACTCTGGCCCCGAACCGAATCACATTCCGAAGCGAGGAGGCCGCGCGTGCAAAGCCTGCAACACCAAAAGACCGAACAGGTCCAACAGATTCTCCAAGAGGCCAAGATTGACTGTTGGCTGATTTGGGTTCGCGAGACATCGCTGATCAAGGATCCCGTGCTGCCACTGATCTACGACGGCGACTTGGTTTGGCCGTCGGCGCTTCTGTACACGCGCTCGGGTGAGAGGGTGGCGATCGTCGGCAATTTCGACGCCGGAGGTGTCCCCGAAGGTCTCTTCGATCGAGTCATTCCCTACAACGAGGGGATCTCCGAAACGCTTGTTGCCGAACTGACTCGCATTGATCCGGCATCAATCGCCATCAACGAGAGCCTCGACGATGTGGCGGCCGACGGACTGACCGCAGGGATGAAAGCCCTCCTGTTACAGGTCCTCAGCGGAACGCCGTATGTCAGCAGGCTGGTGAGCGCTTCGCCGGTGATCGGCCGGCTTCGCGGGCGCAAGACCCCGCAGGAAATCGAGCGAATCGAGCAAGCGGTGGGGATCACGGAGAGCATCTTTGCCGAGCTTCACGAGTTCCTTGTCGTCGGCCAGACCGAGCTCGCGATCCACCGATTTGTCCACGAGCGCATGGAGGCGCACAACGTCGGAGACGCGTGGCAGGCCAATCACAACCCCGCTGTGGACGCCGGCCCCAACAAGGCGTTCGGCCATCTGGGGCCCACCGAGACGAGGACCAAGGAGGGGCAGCTTCTCCACCTTGACTTCGGCGTTCGCTTCGACGGCTACTGCTCCGACTTGCAGAGGATGTTCTTCTTTGGGCCACCCACCCGGATTCCCACCGAGGTTGCCGCTGCGTTTGATGCTGTTCGCGGCGCGATCGCGGCGGCCGCCGACAGGGTTCGTCCCGGAGCGCTCGGACATCAGGTCGACAGCGTTGCCCGTCGATTCCTCTCCGAGCGGGGCTACGCTCCGTTCCAGCATGCGTTGGGTCATCAGATCGGGCGTGCCGCCCACGACGGCGGGACACTCCTTGGTCCTTTGTGGGAGCGCTACGGCGACGCCCCCAACGGCATACTTGAATCGGGAAACGTGTTCACATTGGAACTCTACGCCACCACGAAGCACTACGGGCAGGTCAGCTTGGAGGAGGATATCGTCGTCACCGGTGACGGATGTCGCTTCCTCAGCCATCCCCAGCAGAAGCTGTTGTGCGTTCAGCGAGGGTAGAATGGACTCGAACCTCGGCCATCCGGCAGGCAGGTCAATCGGAGATCGAGGCGAAGCTCTACCGACCATCGTGGAAGGACAAGGCAGGCATGACGACCAAAGGAAGGAAGATCGACGGGCAGCGCACCGGACCGGAGCCGAGGCTCGAATCCGACGCAGGGTCGACACCACAGCAACCCACCGCTGGAAGCGATCGCGGTCGCCGTCAATCGGACACGTTTGAGTTGTACGATCTTCGCGTTGAGGTGGCGGCCGACGGATCGGGAAAGCCGATGGTCTGCAACCACCCGGTCGGCGCGTTCTTCGAGTTGCGCGGTGAGGAGTTGCACTTCCCTCCGGGGCAGACGTTTCCGATCTACCCCCTCGCGGCAATCTTGCCGCTGCTTCCTGCGAAACAACGTCTGACCGATCCCAACGATTGGATGACCACGGATACCGAGATCGCCTGCCCCGATCCGCACTGCGGAGGTATCTTCCGCATCCGACGAATCGGGAAGCGAACGTTCCGCCACGGCGATGTCACGGTGGTTCCGCTCCACGCTCAAGAAGAGGCGCCATGAACACGGCCGAGCCCCTCCTTCCCCGCCAGAACCTGACCGACGGCTACACCATCCCGCGGATCATCAACGGGACTTGGCAGTTGTCGGCGGGACACAGCCAATCCCATTTCGAGGATTCGCTCAGCCTTCTCCGCCAACTCGCCGACGCGGGACTGGTCGCATTCGACTGCGCGGACATCTACACCGGTGTGGAGGAACTGTTGGGACGTTTCCTCGACTCGTATCAAGATCGGACCGGTCACGAGGGGGCAGTGATCCAGATCCACACCAAGTGTGTCCCCGATTTGGAGAGCTTGCCAAGCCTCACCGCGGGCGACATCACGGCGATTGTCGATCGATCCCTGCGCCGGCTGGGCGTTGAACGACTCGACCTTGTCCAGCTCCACTGGTGGGATTTCAACATCCCCGGAGTGGTCGAAGCGTCGCTTGCCCTCGACCGAATGCGACGGCAAGGAAAACTTCGCGCCGTGGGCGTGACGAATTTCGACGTGCTCCACCTGGAGGACCTGCTCGATGCAGGCGTTTGCGTTGTCTCCAATCAAGTCCAGTTCTCGCTTCTTGATCACCGCCCCGAGCGCGGCATGCTCGCGTTGTGTCAACGACACGGCATCTCTCTGTTCTGCTACGGAACGATCGCCGGCGGCTTCCTCTCCGATCGTTACCTTGATCAACCCGATCCGCTCATCCCGCTGGAGAACAGGTCGTTGGTGAAGTACCGATTGATCATCGAGGAATTCGGTGGCTGGAAACAGTTTCAGCTGTTGCTTCGAACGCTGCGGCGGATCGCCGACAAGCACGGGGTGTCGATTGCCGCAGTCGCCACACGCTATGTGTTGCAGAAGCCTCATGTGGCGGCAGCGATCATCGGTGTCCGCCGCGCCGACCATGTCGCGGATACGTTACGCCTGTTCTCGTTCGCCCTCGACAGCGAGGATCTTGCTTGTATCGCTTCGGTCTGCGGTGCGGACGGGCCCGGCCCGCAAGGATCCGTTTATGCGCTCGAGCGGATGTCAGGTGGCTCGCACGCATCGATCATGCACACCAACCTGTGCCGCGGGCAAGACACGAAGCAATAAGCCTTTCCTGACGCTCGAACAGCCCCGCCACTCGTGTCGAATCACCTCAGCGGGACGAGCATCCGGATCCGGGACCGAATCTTGCCGCCGGTGACGGGAAGTAACCGTGAAAAATACGGCGCTACCGCATGTAGACCCCGCCGTTGACGTTGATCGTTTCACCGGTGATGTATCCTGCCGATTCCGATACCAGGAATCCGACGATCAACGCAATCTCGTCCGGCTCGGCAACACGATGGACCGGAATCGACGCGCGGATCGCATCGCCCTTGCTGGCAAGCGACGCGGCGTTCATGTCGGTATTCGTGTACCCGGGAGACACGGCGTTCACAGTGATGTCCGGGGCAAGCTCAAGCGCAAGCGACTTCGTCAACCCGATCAACCCTGACTTACCGGCCGCGTAGTGGGCCCCGTGCCCGGAGCCGGTCATTGCCCGCAGCGAGCAGATATTGACAATCCGTCCAAAGGGTTGCTCGAGCAGGTATCGAACCGCGGCCATCGAGACGTACGCCGCCGAAGACAGGTTCACCCGGACGACGAAGTCCCAATCCTGCGGCGACATTTCGGCAAATGCGCGATGCTGGGAAACTCCCGCGTTGTTCACCACAACGCGAATTCCACCGAATCGGTCCGCCGTCTCTTCAACAAGTCGACGCGCTTGGTCGGGGTCACTGACATCGGCGCGGACGGGGAACGCACGTCCTCCGGCCGCAACAATCTGCTGCACAGCGGCGGTTGCGGCTGTTTCGTCGGCCACGTAGTTGATGCAGACCCCATACCCTCGTGCAGCAAGCAATCGTGCCGTCGCGGCGCCGATTCCCCGGGCGCTTCCTGTGACGACCGCTCCACAGTTTTTCTCGTTCATGGGACCGATTATACCGACCTTATCGACGAACGCGCCGCTTCTTCGTGAGCCCGTCATTGGGGAGGGGGGAGCGGGAACGGCGATGTCCTAGAGGTGCTGAAGTGCGTGCCGAGCAACCTCGATGCGATCCTCATCCTCCAACCATCGCGCCAACTCGCTGCGGACAAGCTCAGGGCAATGCCGACCCAGCTGCCACGTTGCCGACGCCGTCGCACGCCACACGAACCGTCGAGGATCCACCGCCAATCGGCGGAGAACGATGAGCGCCTTCTTGGCAATCGGCGCGGCGCTCGCTCCGGAGAGAGACATTGCCACATTCCAAAGGACTTGAGCATCGGACGATGTGGACCACTTGATCAGGTACTCGAACGTGATATCCCGATGGTGTGCGAGCAGCCCTCCGCTCAGTGCCCCCAAGCCTACCCGTCGCCGCAACGTCGGATCGCGGTCTTCGAGCAGCGGCTCGATCAGTCGAACGAGCGGCTCGCCCCAATCGATGCACGAGACACACGTCGCCGCAGTCACCGCCGCGATCGCGGCCATCCGTCCGGGGCGCGCCTTGGCTTCAATCCATCTCCGAAGCTCCTCGACCATGGGAAAGAAATCCTGTTGAAGGATCTGGCCCGCCGCCATTCCGGCCGCTTCCCGCACGTGTCGATCGCCATCACAAGCAAGCACCCGAAGAGCATGGATCGCGCCTTCTTCGTCCCGCGAGTACGATGATGGAAGCAGCAGACACGCAAGGACGCGGGCCTGAGGAGATTTTCGTCCGGCCAACGCTCTTGCGTCGGAGGCCACGCCAAGCTCGTTTCCCCGGCGAAGGAGATGCTGCGCAACAGAACGAATCTCGGTACCACTGGCATCACTGAGTTCCCCAAGCAGGGTATTGAAGTCGCCAAGCTCCAGAGCTTCTTCGATTGCGTGGTGCATGCCCCCTCCGAAGCCATTGTGACGCCAATGGCCCTGTATCGTCAACCCCTTGTTGGTTGCCGTCTCCGTTCCCATCCCCTACCATCTTCCGCTGTGTCCCCTGACTCGCTTCCTGAGCACACGGGGATCCCAATGATCAGAGCAAGGAGGAGCCGGGTGGATCAACCGAGAAAACCACCGTTCAAACCGTACCGTATCAAAGTTGTCGAACCGATTGCGTGCCTTTCCAGATGCGAGCGCGAGCAGCGGATTCGCGAAGCGGGCTACAATCTGTTCCAGCTTCAGGCACAGGATGTGTATGTAGATCTGCTTACCGATTCCGGCACCGGAGCGATGAGCCAGGAGCAGTGGGCGGCGATGATGCGGGGCGATGAATCGTACGCCGGCAGTCGCAGCTTTCAACGGTTCCTTGCCGCAGCAACCGATATCTTCGGCTTTCGCCATGTGCTTCCCACCCATCAAGGCCGCGCAGCGGAGAATGTCTTGTTCTCGGCGATCCTGAAGCCGGGCGATGTGGTTCCCAACAACATGCACTTCGACACGACACGCGCAAATGTCCTCGCCAACGGTGCTGAGCCAGTGAATCTCGTCATCAAGGAGGCAAACGATCCGACCCTTGAACTCCCGTTCAAAGGGAACATGGATACGTCGAGATTGGAGCAACTCATCGCCGAAGTCGGCGTCGACCGAATCCCGATGGTGATGATGACCATCACCAACAACAGCGGCGGCGGACAGCCGGTGTCGATGGAGAACCTTCGGGACGTTTCGGCGATCGCGCACAAGCACGGGCTTCCGCTGTTCATCGACGCGTGTCGTTACGCCGAGAACGCCTACTTCATCCACACGCGTGAAGCCGGCTACGACCGCAGAACCCCGATCGAAATCGCGCGTGAGATCTTCGCACTGGCCGATGGGATGACGATGAGCGCCAAGAAGGATGGCCTTACCAACATCGGCGGGATCGTCGCGATGAATGACGATGCCTGGTTCGAGAAAGCCCGTGAGCGCCTGATTCTCATGGAGGGGTTCCCGACCTACGGCGGACTCGCCGGGCGCGATCTCGATGCTCTTGCCGTGGGGCTGTACGAAGCCTTGGACCTCCGCTACCTTGAGGATCGGATCGGACAGGTGCGCTACTTGGGCGAATCGCTGCGTAACGCCGGCGTTCCGGTGCTGCTTCCGATTGGAGGACATGCCGTGTATATCGACGCTCACGCGGCTCTTCCCCACATCCCCCAACGGGAATTCCCGGGCCAAGCGCTGTCCGTGGAACTCTATCTCGAGGCAGGAATTCGCACGGTGGAAATCGGAAGCGTGATGTTCGCTCATACCGACGAGCAGGGACGAGAGGTTTTCGCTCCACTGGAATTGGTTCGCCTCGCCATCCCCCGACGGACGTACACCCGCGAACATCTTGACACCATCATTGACGCAGTGACAGCCGTTGTTGCCCGCGGGGATACGCTCGGCGGCTATCGAATCGTCAGCGGAAGCGGTCCGCTGCGACACTTCATCGCGGTATTCGAGCCGGTGACTGCTCGGTAGGGAGTCTTTCGGGTGTTGTCGATACAAGCAGCCGAGGCGGTCGCACTGGCAACGGCGTTGTCGTGGTCGGCAACGTATGTCCTTTTCTCGATCGCCGTCCATCGCTACGGTGCAGCCGCGCTCAACCGGATGCGGCTGCTTGTCGCCCTTGGATTGCTGTTCATGCTCCACGCCGCCGTGTATGGCACACCACTACCGCACGCCTCTTTCGCATCCTGGGGTTGGCTTGCCGCATCCGGAGTGCTCGGCTTCACCGTGTCCGACACGTTGCTGTTCTCCGCCCTTCAACGCCTAGGAGCACATCGGACATCGTTGCTTATGGCCCTCGTCCCTGTGTTCAGCGTCGCCATCGCCTGGATCTCTCTCGGGGAAGCGCTCTCCGCGTGGCAGGCAGTTGCCATCGGCGCCGTGATTCTCGGCATCATCACCGTACTCGGTCGCCACTCGGCGTCGCTCCCGGAAGCGGGTCGGCCACGGCAAAGCCCCGCACGCAGTGTTCGCACCGGTGTCTTGTTCGCCATGGGCGCCGCTGCCGCCCAAGCATGCCGCTATGTGCTGTCCAAGCAGGGCTTGTCCAATGGCGTTCCCCCGATCTCGGCCAACGTCATTCAGATCCTATGCGCAACATCCGCGGCCTGGCTGATCGCCGCTTTCCGCCCACGCAGTGCGTGGCCGTGGCGGGCGACCGGCGACCGCAAGGCAACCCGGGCGCTGCTTGCCGGCGCGTTCTTCGGTCCGTTTCTCGGCGTGACACTGTCGCTCATCGCGCTGCGTTCGGCCCCCGTTGGCATTGCTTCGACACTGATGGCGCTCGTTCCCGTCTTCCTGCTTCCATTCTCAAGCACCGCCGAGCATAAGGGACCCGGGATCCGCGCCATCGCCGGTACGGCGCTGGCCGTGGGTGGAGCCGCGCTCCTGTTTCTCCTCTAAAGCATGGCAGGCGGAAGTTCGCCACGCAGTGCGACGGGGGGATCGCAACTAAGATCCAGAACCGCCGAGACGTGTCCCCGACGCCGATCCCGGCCCCCGATGCCGTGTCGATCCCCGGTATCCTCAACAAACAAGTCCACATCGGGAAATCGTTCGATCATCTCATCCAATCCGACGAGTGGCGGCAGGCCGGATCGATTGACACTCGTGCCAAAGAGGGGAATCCCTACCCAGGCCATCACCTGCGAGAAGAAGGGGTGATCCGGCACGCGGATTCCGACGTTCCCCTTCTTTACCGAGCAAGCGGGGGCGTTCCCCGCCGGAAGAAGGAGGGTGTACGGACCCGGCAGCAAGCTCTCGATCCAACGCCGATGCCGTGGTTCAAGCCGGGCAAACGGTTCAATCTGATCGACTGTGGGAAGATGAAGAGCGAATGGGAGATCGGCGGAGCGCTGTTTCAACCGGCGCGCCTTGGCGACAGCTCGATCGTCCCATGCGTTCCCTCCGATCCCATAGACTGTGTCCGAAGGGAAGACAACGACACCGCCACCCGCAAGGGCATCCCGGACCGCTGCCAAGATCTGCGGATCGTCGAATCGCATCACTTGAGGGATCATGCGCACACAAACCGAATGACATCTCCATCTTGAACCAGATAATCGCGACCGGCACGATGGATTTTTCCGCGATCCCGCAGGATCTTCTCGCCTCCTGCCCCGACCGCTTCCAACTCGCCCAAGGACATCACCTCCGCAACCACAAACCGAGACTCAAAATCGCCATGAATGCACGCTCCGGCCTGAGGGGCGGCCGTCCCTTCAGGAACGGTCCACGCGCGCACTTCCGGCCCTTCGAACGTATAGAAGGTGCGCAATCCCAGCATCTCATACCCGGTACGGACAAGCTGATCAAGCCCGGCGCCGTCCAGCCCAAACTCGGACAAGTACGCAAGTCGTTCTTGTCGATCTTCCGCCAACTCGCACACTTCCATTTCGATCTGCGCGCAGATCGCGATCGATCGAGCCCCTCGCTGAGCCGCGATCTCGCGAACCATCGCCTCTTCACCACCCCCACCCCCAAGCCCTACGTTCGCCACGTAGAGCACCGGCTTCGCCGTCAGCGGGGCCGTTTCCCGCAGCAGATCGTCGATGGCATCAGGCAAGTGAAGCTGTCTGAGCGGATGTCCTTCGGCAAGGGCATCCACGATCGGCCGCCATGCTTCAACCCGGCGACGGACGCCGCGATCGCCTCCCCCTCGCATCTCACGTTCAAGCCGATCGAGCATCCGCGTGCACGTTTCGAGATCCTTCAGCAACAACTCGACATCAACAATATCAACATCCCGAGCCGCATCCAGCTTTCCGGCGATGTGGGCGACATCGGCATCGTCAAAACAGCGCACCACATGGAGAATCGCGTCCACATTCCGGATGTCGGCAAGGAACTGATTGCCCATCCCCTCCCCCTGGCTCGCCCCTTCCACCAGACCCGCGATGTCAATCAACTGGATCTGCGTTGGGACGCGCTCCTTCTTGGGGAAGAGGGCCGCAAGACGGTCAAGGTGAGCATCGGGAACATCGACCCATGCCGTGTTCGCCGCAAGCGTACAGAACGGGTACGGCTCGGCACGCGCCCGTGCACCACTGCCAAGCAAAGCATTGAACACGGTGGATTTGCCGGCGTTCGGCAGTCCCACCAATCCGCAGCGAAAGCCCATGGCATCTCCTCGGCACACTATACGATCGTCGTGAGCAAGCGGCAAATCGAGCTTGTCGAACGTGAAAGCTCAAGCTTCGTGCGCTAGACTTCGCCGTTGGTGCTTGTTCAAGCGAGAAAACGCCGGGCGGAATCGAAGATGCCAGGCAGAGGGAGGTTGTCATGCAGCCGGTCAGATTGCCCGACCTCGGAGAAGCGGACGCGGTGATTATCGTCGAATGGTTCAAGTCGGAAGGAGACACGGTCCAATCGGGAGAAGAGCTGGTCGAAGTCGAGACAGCGAAGACCACCTTCGTTGTCGAAGCCCCGATCAGTGGACGTCTGGTGCAGATTCATCTTCAGGAAGGGGACACTGCCAAGCAGAATGACATCCTGGCCGAAGTGGAATGATCATGCGCGCCCCGCGGTGCACATTCATATGGGGCGCATCGGGTACGACGAAGGGCTTGCCGCACAGACCGCAATTCACCGACGATGCCTTGAGGCCAGTTGGGCGGATACATTCCTGTCGCTTGAGCACGATCCGGTGATTACGCTCGGCAGAAGCTCGTCCGCAAGTCACATTCTTGCGTCACCAGCGCAGCTCATGGACCTCGGAATCATCACCCGAATCGCCGATCGGGGGGGCAACGTCACCTATCACGGCCCGGGGCAACTGGTCGTTTACGCCATCGTCGATCTTCGCCATCACGGGAAGAACGTCCGCGGATTCATAACGTGCCTCGAACACGCCATGCTCCGAGTTCTGGCCCCGATGGGAATCGACGCCCATCGAAATCCCGAGCGCCCCGGAATCTGGGTCGACGACAGGAAGATCGCCTCGATTGGAGTTGCGATTCGCCACTGGGTCACGCGGCACGGTTTGGCACTGAACATCGCTGTCGATCCGGAGCATTTCCGCACCATCCGTCCGTGCGGGCTTGAGGTCGAAACCGTCTCCATCACCGACCTCATCGCGGCACCCCCGCCGATCGAATGGTTGGCGTCACAACTGATCGGTGAAATCGCAGACCGGCTTGATCTGAAGCTCACGGTGCGAACGGCTGCCGATCTCAAGGAGGCCATTGCATGACGAAGCGACCAAACTGGCTCAGGATTCACTCGCCTTCCCCGGAGCAGGCGGAGAACATGGCCGCGATGCGTTCGCTGCTCAAGACGCACAACTTGACCACAGTCTGTCAGGGGGCGGTATGCCCGAACGCATGCGAGTGCTGGGGACGAAAGACGGCGACGTTCATGATCCTCGGCGCTACGTGCACGCGAGCATGTCGTTTCTGCGCCGTTCCCACCGGGAACCCTCAACGCAGCCTCGACACGAGAGAACCGCACCGACTCGCCGCAGCCGTGCGCGATCTTGAACTGCAGCATGTGGTGATCACGTCGGTGGATCGAGACGATCTCCCCGATGGAGGGGCGAACCACTTCGCTGACGTCATTCGTGCCATCCATCGGCTCAATCAGCGCACCATGGTTGAAGTGTTGATCCCCGACTTTTGCGGCCGAGTTGACGCTCTCCGTTTGATCCTCGAGGCCAAACCTGATGTCATCGGGCACAACATCGAAACCGTGCGTCGCCTCAGCCCTACGCTACGGGATCCTCGCGCGGGTTATGACCAGTCAATCGCTGTCTTGGCTTGGCTGCATCAGCGGGACCCCCATCTCCCCCTCAAGAGTTCGCTGATGCTGGGATTGGGCGAAACCCAAGACGAGATCCTCGCTTGCTTGCGCGATCTCCACGCAGCGGGTGCCTGTGCGGTCACGTTGGGCCAATACATGCCGCCCAATCCGGAATCGGCTGCACTTGAACGCTATATCCCTCCCGAGGAGTTCAATCAGTTGGCAGAAGCGGCGCGACAGATCGGGTTTTCACACATTGTTTCCGAGCCGCTTGCCCGCAGTTCCTACCATGCCGATGAAATATCTCTCGAACGGATTTGACGGAAGTGGTTCACTCCGTCCGGTTGCTCCCGATCGGCCCACGCCAAGCCTTCCGCGGGAGCTGAGAGTGCTCGTCCAGCTGCGGCCGGCGAATCCAGCGTTCGGACTTGCGCTCGATGAGGCAATTCTCGCCAAATCGCGAGAGCGCTTCACGCTTCGGTTGTGGCGAAATGAGCTCTCGGTGGTCATCGGACGATCTCAACGCATCCGCGACGAAGTCGATCTGCAGCGATGTCAGGCCGAGAACATCCCCATCTTCCGTCGCTGCAGCGGTGGCGGTACGGTGCTCCACTACCCAGGGAACCTCAACATCAGTCTGATCGTAACGGGGGAGAAGGAGCGGCAGACGGTGGATCAATTCGACGCCGCTTGTGGACAGGCGCTTGCGAGAGCTGTCCGCCGTCTGTGTGTGGAATGCCGCTACGAGCGCAATGCCCTGTTCACGGAGGACGGATCACGAAAACTGTCTGGAGCGGCGCAGGCCATCCGGAGCGCCCGGCGCCTCTACCACGCAACGCTGCTCCTCTCGCCGCCGCCGCTACCGATGTCTTCCGTGCTCCGCGCGATGCAACCGGGATACTCCCCTCTGGGGCCGCCGTCCCGGCCGCGGGAGCTTGCATCCATCGACGACCTCCTGCGGGCGCGATGTTCCGTCCCCGCGACGCTGCGCGCCGGCGTTGAAGGAGGCATGGGCCTCGTCACACTCGTCATCGAAATCGTACGGAGCTTCGCTGCAATGCTCGGATTCACAATCGACCCAGGGCTCGCGCGCGGAATCGAGCACGATCTGAATGGAGATCCGACACATGAACCTCATGGTGCGCTGGACGCCGTCCCTCGATTGGGGACAATCACCGCCGAGGAGCGTGTATGGGCGGAACATCTGGAGCACACCAAGTACGCGGAATCGACGTGGACCCACCGACGGTAGCCGACGCCGTCGTTCTGAAGTCGCAGCTCGGTCGAACCCCTCGTGGGCTGCTGGGAATCGCTCGCCGCTGTCCTTACGGCTTTCCCCAAGTGATCGCCGTTTATCCGATCGTGGATGACAAGCCGTTTCCAACGACCTATTGGCTCACCTGTCCGCACTTGTCGCGTCACATCGGACGGATCGAGGCTGCAGGGATGATCGGCCTCCTCGAGAAACGCGTACGCGAGCAACCCGGCCTTCGTGATGCACTGGATCAATCTCACCGCGCTGCGATCGCTGTCCGTCGTCAACTGCTTTCGGGAGAAGATCAGACACGGCTGGAGCAGGAACTACGATTGGGAGCCGTGTTGTCGCGCGGGATCGGCGGGATCGCCGATTGGAGTCGGCTGAAGTGTCTTCACCTGCATGTCGCCTACGCGCTTGCCCAGTCAAACCCGATCGGGGATCTCGTGCTCGCCGAACTCGGACCAACCGGAACGGTGTGTCCGGAAGAGAGAAAGATCTGCTCCGCCCGATAGCGGCGGAGCAGATCAGCCGACAATCGCTACAAAAGCAGCCCCTCTCTACGGATCTGCGTGCACAATCGGTGCCTGGTTCAAGTTGCTGACGTGGACGATGATCGTGTCCGATCCGGTGAGTCCGCACGGATCAACCACGCTGAGTGAGATGCACACGTCTTCGCCTTCACAGATGCTCGTTGATGGGGCATGGAACACCGGCCGCGCAGCGGTCGGATTGTCGAACGATCCGGCCGTCGCCGTCCAGCGATACTGCACAGGATCCCCGTCTGGATCTCTGACGTCGGACTCCAGACAGACAGAGCCGCACTCGATGACGCTGATCGGCGATCCAAGATCGACGGTGGGCGCGTGGTTGACGTCGCTAACGTGGATGGCCGCGGAATCGGAGGCCGTCGCACCGCACACATCGGTGACCGTTAGGGTGACCGTAATCTTCTCGCCGTCGCACCGGTCCGTGAGCGGCGCCGTGAAGCAAGTGGACAGCGATTCCGTATCCGAAAGGAGGCCATGTCCGCACTCGACAGACCAATGGAACCGAAGCGGATCGCCGTCGGCGTCCGTCGCCTCTCCGACCAGCATGATCACGTCGCCCTCGTTGATGAACAGATCTTCACCGGCATTCGCGATCGGCGCGTGGTTGACGTTGCTCACGTGAACGATGACCGAATCCCGGGCGGTCGCTCCGCACGCATCGGTCGCCGTGAGCGTGAGCACAACGTCCTCTCCTTGGCAATGCGGCGTGGAGCCTGCGGTGAAACAGGTCTCGAGCGCGGTCGGCGTGTGAACAGTCCCGCGGCCGCACTCTACGCTCCACGAAACGCGAACCGCGTCGCCGTCTTCGTCGTAGACGCGTCCGGACAACATCACGGTGCCACCCTCTTCGACCGTGACGTCAGCCCCTGCATCCACCGTCGGACTGTGATTCACGTTGTTGATCCGCAGCACAAAGGAGTCGTTTCCAGTCGCCCCACAGCTGTCGGTCGCTCTTAGGCTGATGATCGCATCCTCACCTTCGCACAACGAGGTCAGCGGAGCGCAGTACATCGGATCCAACGATCGCGGATCGTCGAACGACCCCTTGTCCGCACTCCACAAGATCTCGACCACGTTGCAGTCACCGTCGGCAACCGTTCCGTGCAGCTGGATGCATGCTCCTTCGTCGACCGATTTCTCACCACAAGAAGAGGGCGGAGCGACCGGCGCGGGCTCCGAGCAATCGACCGGCTGACGCACACAGGGAATCGGCGTTGTCGCGCAAGGCTCCGACGGAACCGGGCACACCGGCACAGACGGGCATCCGGGAGCGCACGTCACGCAGGTTGGGCAAGGACCTTGTACAATCTCGCCCTCAAGCATCAGATCACCGGCGTCGCCACTGAGGCGGTCGCGTCCGGGGCCGCCGAGCAGGGTGTCGCAGCCGGTGCCTCCGTCGAGCCAATCCTCGCCTTCCTCGCCCTCAAGCGAATCATGCCCGGCACCACCGCACACTGTGTCGTTCCCGATTCCTCCGAACACCAGATCATCTCCTGCCTCGCCGAACAGCAGGTCGTCGCCGGCGCATCCCTCCATGACGTCGGCTCCGTCACCGCCAATCAGGATGTCGTTTCCTTCAAGGCCGATGATCATGTCATTTCCGCCGAGCCCGTAGATGAGATCGTTGCCCGAGGTTCCGATCAGCGTGTCGTTGCCTTCCGTTCCGATGATCAGGTTGGCGATCCCGTAACATTCGAACTGCGCCGGGATCCCCGTCGCCGCCGGGAGCTGCGTCGTTTGCGAGCCCAACACCTCGAACAACGCAGCAAGGACGTCGCCGGCCGCGTTGACCCCTACGTACTGCCCATCGGCAAGCGCCGTCATGGTGGTCAGCATGTCTCGAGCCGCCGGCTCGAGATCCAGGCCGATCACGTGCAGCACGATCGCCGGATCCATCGTTGCAAGCATGCTGGCCATCGCCAACGGATCTCCATCACAAGTCTCTTCCCCGTCGCTCAGAAGGACAATGATGCTCTTCCCCTCGAGTCCTTCGAGGTCGGCCGCCGCCCGCTGAATCGCATACGCCATCGGAGTCAAGCCCTGCGCCTGGATTCGACTCAAGGAAGTAACCATCTCGGACGCGGACGCATCATTGAACGTCGCCGGTCCAAATAGAAGCTCGATGTCCTGACAGCTGGCAACTTGATCCGCCTTGGCCACCCGGTGCCCATAGACGGACAAACGAACGGTAAGCCCCTCCGGAAGCACATCAAATAGCCCGACCAAAGCATCCTTGGCAGCATCGAGCCGTGTCCGCGAGTCGAACATGGCGTTCATGCTGTTCGAGGCATCCAGAATGATCGCCACATTGCCGACGCCGGCAAGGGAGACCGCCTGAGGTGTTTCCAGCGTCGGAAGTGGGCAGACGCCACCCGTCTGGGCGAACACCGCACCTGCACCGAACAACAGCAAGCACGTGCCCCACAGTATTATTGACTTAGGCAATCGCATCATGACCTCCTTGAGCAGGCTTCCTCGTCATCGAGCCATTTTACCTGCGTATCCGCCAAGAGTCTGTGATCTGGATTACCGCTGTCCCCGTAGACAACAGACACGTGTCTTCATGGATCGCGGACAGACTACTCCGACGCACGCTGAAGGATATGAAGAAGGGAATTTCGTCGCTCGGTGGCCAGCAGCAATCGAAGCTCGCCTCGACGGACTTCGCCGCAGCCGATGACATCGCCGCGGAAAGCCACGCCGACGAATCCGTCCTCACCTTCGGTCGGCAAAGGCCTTCCGAGAAGCAGCTTCTCGAACGCGGCCCGATCATCCATCGCGACCAGGTTTGCACGGATCTCGCGCCCAAGGAACATCAAGAACGCACTGGTTGGCTTGATGCCTCTTGGCATCAGGCGAAGCGCCCGAATCCCCACCGGCCGACAGGCAATCGACTCCCAGTGCGATTCCGGTGCGGTGGTTACCCAAATCTCGTCGTTCCGAACGACAAACCGAAGCGTGTCCAGAAACGACTCGCGGATTCCGTATCGATGGATCAGCAAGCGACGAATCTCAGGCAGCGATGGTCCTTCGGATGCTGGCAACGAACCCCCCTCCGCTGTTCAGGTGGTGGGGATACACACGGATCGTATCCCCGACAGATTCCGGATAGGACGCACCGTTCCAACGGCAGGTCCCGGCTGCATGAGGCCATGCCAACGTGATCCGCTCAACCGTCGCGTGCTCGCGACGTTCGAGAAGTTCGGCAATGACGGCTTCATTCTCTTCGGGCGCGAAGGTGCATGTGGAGTACACCAAGCGTCCTCCCGACCGGAGGAGATCAAACCCCCGTACGATCAGAAGCTTCTGCAGCTTCGACATGCGGGCGATCAGCCGAGGGGATGCTCCGAACCGCATTGAAGAGTCCTTGCGCAGCGTCCCTTCTCCGGAACATGGGGCGTCGACAAGGACGCGATCGAACGTTCGCCCCAGCGGGAATTCCTCGCCCCGGCGAGACAACACAACGGCGTTTGCCACCTCGAGCCGGGTCAGATTCGCAAGCAGCGCCGGCTGACGCCTGCCCGCAGGTTCGTTGACGACAAGGACGCCGCGGTTCCCCATCTGCGCTGCAATTTGCGTCGTCTTACCTCCGGGAGCCGCACACAGGTCAAGAATCCACTCATCCGGTTGCGGTTCGAGAACCCTCACAGGAATGGTTTGCGTCAGCTCTTGCACGTAGTAAAGCCCAAGCCAATGCTCAATCGTCGCGCCAACCGACTCGTGGCTGGTAACGAGGATCTCGGGATCCCATTCCCAGGGATGCGAGACAATCCCCTGCCGGGCAAGACGCGCCCCAAGGTCAGCGGGAGAGATCTTCCCGGTCTGGACTCGCAGACTTGCCGGAAGCGGCGCACCAAGCGCCTCGGTGAACGCACCCCAATCGTCGACCAGGCCCTTGTAGCGATAGAGACTGCTCTCCGGCGGAATCACGTTCGTGAAGCTCACTGCCGACCTCGGATCGCGTGAAGAATCTGCATGTGCAATGCGCCGTTCGATGCAATGATTCCCGCCTCGGGATCGACGAGCGGAGCACCCGATGGAGCGGAGACATGTCCGCCGGCTTCGGCCACCAGCAGCATCCCTGCCGCGACATCCCACATGGAAAGCCCCGCGTACCACATGCCATCGACGCGCCCGCAAGCAACGTAGGCGAGATCCAGACATGCCGAACCGGTCGTGCGCAGCCCCCCCGAAGCATCAAGCAGAGATCGCGTCCCTTCAATCATCAACGCAGCTCGCCGTCGCACCTTGGAGAACCCGACAACAAGAATCGCCCTTCCGAGAGAGTCCGTCGGCGAAACCTGGATCGCCACGCCATTCCTCCGCGCCCCTTGCCCGGAGATCGCCGTGTACGTCTCCCGCCGAAGCGGGTCATGGATACACGCAACCATGGGCTGTCGTCGGTGCGCCAGGGCGATCGAAACGGAGACATGCGGGATCCCACGGATGAGGTTCGTTGTGCCGTCAATCGGATCGACAATCCATGCCCAGTCAGCCACTCGCAGCGTTTCTCCCGCTTCTTCGCTGAGCACGCTGAACAAAGGATACGCATCGAGCAACTGGTCAAGGATGATTGCTTCGGCCGCGCGATCCACGTCCGTCACGAAGTCGTTCGAGGTCTCCTTTGCGCGTACGGACTTCGGGCATCCCAATCCACGTCTGATCAGCTCACCCGCAGCCTCTGCCGCGGCAATGCTTACCTGAAGAGCTTTGGCAAGATCAATTTCCGTCGGAATCACCATTTGCGTGCAGTCCGCCTTCCTGCTGGAAAGAACAACACGCATCGCCGGCTCAAGGCCGTTCGCGATGCGCTCACATGGAGCATCCATGTCGATCCGATCTCAGAAGCTGTTTCGCTCCCAGTACACCCGCGCAAGGGGAGCATTGGGAGCACGTTTCACTTGAAGCGTTCCCTTGCATGCGCCCTCGATCGCCTTGCCAATCCGCTCGGCGAGATGCCGATTGGTCGTGGCGATCTCGACTCGCTCCGCCTGCTGCTCAATCCAGAGAATCCGCTGCAGTGGGCGGGAGGCCGCGGCCGCCGACTCCTGGTTTCGTGCGATGCTCAGAATCTCTTCGCGATGCGCCGTCATGTAGTCCCCCGACAGATAAACCCATCCGGCGGGGTATCGATCGATCGCCCGGCGACAGGCCGGGCAATGATGTCGGTGCGCAGGTTTTCCCGACGGCTTCTCGACGACTTGCCACCTACCGGTTTGGTACATGAGCCCGCAACGAGGGCAAACCGTCGGCTCCGGGTACTTCGCTCCTTCGAAATAGGGGTTGATGCTCTCCTGCCCTACACCACCTCGACGCTCTCCCTGCCGCATTCGCATCACCTCGTCCGCGTTTGTTTTCCCTTGCAGCACTCCAGAGATGCATCCGTAATGCGAAAAGGGACAGCACGACATCCGCTGTCCCCTGAAAGCCAATTCGAATCAGGCTATTCGCTCTTGCTGTCGACGAGTTTCTCAAGGTAGGCGATCGCTTCCCCCACTGTGGAGATCTTCTCCGCATCCTCGTCGGAAATCTCAACCCCAAACTCGTCCTCGAACTCCATGATCAGCTCTACCGTGTCTAACGAGTCGGCTCCCAAGTCCTCGACGAACGAAGACTCATCCAGGACCTCTTCGAGATCGACCATGAGCTGGTCGGATATTACAGATCTCACTCGATCCGCAATCTCGCTCATACGCCGTTACCTCCCCCTTCTGTTTCGCATGGCTAGGGGAATAATCCCCCGTTTACGCCAATGACTTGCCCAGTTATATAGGAAGCCCGATGCGAAAGCAAGAACGCCGCAACGTCTGCGATTTCCTTGGGTTCAGCGACACGTCCAAGCGGTATCCTCTCCAGCAATTCTCCTTTCCAGTCTTCGCTGAGCTTTGCCGTCATGTCGGTCGCTACGAATCCTGGCGCAAGAACATTGACTCGGAGTCCACGGCCACCCACTTCCTTGGCAAGGCTGCGAACCATGCCCTCCAGGCCGGCTTTCGCCGCTGCGTAGTTCGTTTGCCCTGCGTTTCCCATTTCGCCGACCACCGATCCCATGCAGACGATCGCGCCGTCCGGAGAGCGAAGAAGCGATCGCAGCAGCGCACGGATACACAGATACGCGCCTTTGAGATTCACGTCGAGCACCTGATCCCACAGCGGCTCACTCAGGCGAAGCATCAGCCGATCGCGCGCGACCCCGGCATTGCAGACAAGAAAGTCCACCCGCCCTTCCTGTTCCACGACGAGCTCCGCCGCCGCCG
>RXOA01000001.1 GCA_003979035.1 Candidatus Bipolaricaulota bacterium | reverse complement strand
GTTGACGATCGTAACCTGGTAGCCCTTGGCCAGGAAGGAGCGGCACAGGAAGTAGACGAGCTTTCCGCCGCCGACAATCACGGTGTGCATGGGTCAGCTCCCTCCTGCGCCGGGGTCGAGAACCCTCGTATCGATGCGAGGATTCCGTCGCCCGCCAGAGTGGTCGGACAGATTGTCACGATGCCCAGCGTGTGGCAGAGCTCTTCGCGCTGGGGTTCGAGAATTCTCGCCATGACCTTGGGCACGTTGAAGACCTTCCGGGCGATCTGGGCGATCATGAGATTGACGTTGTCATTGTGGGTGGCGCCGACGACAACGTCCGCTTCGTTGATCTTAGCTTGCTTGAGCACGGCCAATTCCGTGGCGTCTCCTTCGACCTTGAAGCCGCTGTACTCGGTCGAGAGATTGGCGAACGCCGTGTGATTGGCATCGACCACGACCACGCTGTGGCCTTGGCGGCTCAGATGATCGGCCAGGTAGACGCCCAGGCGGCCGCAGCCGACGACAATGACAAAGAGGCTCTGATCGGCTCGCACTTAGCCTGCCCCCCGTTCCGACGACGGCGACGCTTCCTCCTTGACGAAAACGATGTCTCCCCCGGGTCTGGCTTTCGTCGAGCGGTAGAGATTGCTCCGAGCCGGCTCGTACGTCGGGTCGATGGACAGGGCGGCGCGGTAGCTCTTCTGAGCCTCCAAGCCGTCGCCGCGAATATCGTGGATGGCGCCCAGGAAGTTGAACGCCTCCGGACGCGAGGCATCGATGGCAATGGCGTGACGGACGTGCTCGGCGGCTGCGTCGAATTGCCGGTCGCCTGCACATTTCTTCGCCATCTCGATCCGGGCGTCATAATCATTGGCTTTCGGCTCGGTGAGCGTCTCACGGTCGAGGACCTTCGATACCAGCTCGCGAATCTCTTTTGGAGAAAAGGGTTTCTGAATGAAGTCGACGGCGCCGTACTTCATGGCCTCGACGGCCGAGTCGATGGTCCCGTGAGCTGTGATGATGATCACGCGCACATCGGGCCGATTCTCCGTGGTCCAGCGCAGCACGTCGAGGCCATCCATCCCGGGCATCTTGAGGTCCAGGAGCATCAGACAAAAGCTCCTGTCCTTCATCTTCGCGAGGGCTTCTTCGCCGTTGACCGCCGCGTCGATCTCCAGGTCCAGGGCTTCGAGCGATTGCGCCAGGGTCAAGCGAATATTCTTCTCGTCATCGACGATCAGAACCGATCTGGTCTTCATCTTCTGGTCCTTTCATTTCCCGCCTATTCTACCACCGGGATCGTAAACGTGAAAGTGCTACCTTGGCCGGGGACCGAATCGACCCAGATCGTACCGCCGTGCGCGCGCACGATTTCCTTGCAGATGGCCAGCCCCAGGCCGGTCCCGCCGACCGATTTGTCGCTCTTGACCTGTACGAACTTGTCGAAGATGCGCGACTGATACTCGTACGGAATGCCGGCGCCGTTGTCGGTGACGGAAAGGTGGACCTGCGGGCCAAACACCTCGGCATCGAGACGGACGTAGCCGCCAGGATCGGTGTAGCGCAGCGCGTTGGAGATCAGGTTGGTCAGGACCCACGTGACCTTGTTCGCATCGGCCTTCACATCCGGCAGGTTCTCTGCGATCTTGAACGACAACTCGATGGATTTCTTGTCGGCCTGGCTCTTGAGCATGGCGACCGCCCTTTCGAGCAGGATCGCGACAGGCCCCCGATCGAAGGCCATTTCCATCTTGCCGGCTTCGATCTTCGAGATGTCGAGCAAGTCGTTGACCAGAGCTCTGAGCCGCTGCATCTCCTCGTGGGCGGTTTCGAGCAATTGACGTTCGTTGTCGTTCAATTTGCCGGCCGCGTTTTCACGCAGAAGCTCCACGCTCATGCTCATGCTCGTCAGCGGCGTCCGCAGTTCGTGCGAGGCGGCCATCACAAACTCACTCTTGAGCCGGTCCAGCTCCTTGAGTCGCGTGACGTCCCGCAGCACGAGCACGACGCCGATAACGCCCGCGCCCGCCGACTTCACGGGCGTGATGGAAAACTGATAGTGCCGCTGCTGGCCGCCACGTTCAATGCTCAGGAGGTTCTCGTCCGCTTCCAGGACCGAGGGTGTCTGGCCCGATTCACAGACTCGGCGCATGTCGCCGAGCAGATCTTCGTTGCCGACGAGTTCGAGAAAGTGCTTTCCGACGACGTCGAGTCGGCGTCTTTCAAAGATCGCTGTCGCGGCCGGGTTGATGTCTGCCACCGTGAAGTCCGTTTCGACCACCACGAGACCATCATCGATACTGCGAATGATCGCCTCGCTCTTGTTCTTTTCGGAGACGATTTGCTGGACGTTCAAGTCCCTGTACGCGCGCAGCTTCCTGGTCATGAGGTTGAAGTCCGTCGCGAGTCGCCCCAACTCATCCGACGAGGCGCGCCCGACTTCGACGTCGTAATCGCCCTCCGCAATTTTGTGCGTGGCCGCGATGATCCGGGACAGAGGTTTGGTCAACAGGGCCGAAAGCAGGAGACTGAACGCCAGTCCGACTCCAATCGCGACCAGGCCGAGGGTCAGCATCGACACGATCGCGCGCGTGGCCACAGTTCGAGCGTGTTCGCTGGCCTCGAACATCGTCTTCTGGTTGATCTCGCGCAGGTGAATGCACGCATCACGAACCGATTTGAACGAAGGCAGCACCGTCTCGTGGTAGAGCGCATTGACCTCGACCCGGTCCGTTCGCAACGAAAGGCTCAACTGGGAGAAACGCTCCAGATACGCCCCGTAGCCCGAATCGATCGCTGCTATGATTTCGGCTTCGCCCTCAATGGTGATGTTGTCCTTCGCACGGCCCAGCCACTGCAGGAATTGACTTTCGTTCTCCGCGAACTGCCGAAGCCCCTCATCCTGATAGCGAAGGATCAGAAGGAGGATGGCGCTGTCCTGCCGCTCGATGGCGTTGATCATGTTCTCAGCGGCCAGAATGCTGTTGTAGTTCTCCGTAAGAATCGCATTGCTGGCTTTGCCCAGCCCTCGCAGGTTGGCGTAGGACCACGCAAGAATGACCACCATCAGGGCGAGAGCGATGCCATAGCCCAAGAGTATCTTCGTGCGCAGTGTCCATTTCATTGACGTTGCCTCTGGCCTCCACCGGCTTCCCCGGGGCCATGTGGAGATCGGCTATCAGCAGTGAAATCGTTCATCCGCGGGCTATCCTACCGATATCCTTCTCCCAGTCAAGGGTCGTCCCCCTGGGCGAATTCGCTTGACGGGGGGGCGGATTTGGGTTTAATGGCGCGGCGATTGTCGGAATGAGAACCCTCT